>NZ_CDWRCK010000032.1:18950-23646 GCF_977927595.1 Frankia sp. CcWB3 | reverse complement strand
CGGTGACGGCGAGCCGGGTGGGGGCGGGTCGGGAAGTACCGGTAGGCGACGCCGACAGGTGGTCCGGCCGGGCGGCGCGCAGCGCCTCGGCGGTCTCCGTGGCCAGCCGGATCGCGTTGTCGCGCGCGGAGGTCATCCGATATCCCGAGAAGATCGACTCCAGGGCGGCCGCGAGCAGTGGGACTGCCTGGCGCAGTGGCTCGTCGCGGTGCAGTGGTCCTTCCCGCTGCAGTGGCTCGTCGCGGATCTGTGCGGGCGAAGGAACCCGCAATGCGGCGAGTTCGTCCGCGAGGGCGGAGATCGTTCCTTCGACTTGGCGCTGCTCCTCGGCGACCGCGTTGGAGATCTCGTCGATCATCCGGCTAGGCGGCTCCTCCTCCCGCAGCCGGCCCAGAATGACGCCGACGATCTCCTTGTGTAACCGTTCCCGGGGCCCGGGGTCCGCTGCCCGGGCCGCTGGCACGAGCCCGCCGCCCGGGCCGGCGACGGGGCCGGCCAGCAGCCCCGCGACCCGGCGCAGCTGACCGCGTAGCCGCTCCGCACTCGCCAGGTCCGCCGGCAGACCGACCGGTTCGATGATGGCGGTGAAAAGACGGCGCACGGGGTCCGCGGCCGTGCCCTGTTCGGCGGAGCTTGACCAGTTCGAAGCCCGCAGGCGTTCGTACCGTTCGCGGAGGTGCTCGCGGACGGCGAGCGATCCGGCGCCTGCCGTCGCTGCCGAGGCCGGATCGCCCGGCGCTGTCGGGGCCGTCGAGCGTCCCAGGCCGACGGCATCGGTCGTGGTCGAGAGGGGTGCCGGATCCGGGGGACCCGACGTACCCGAACCACTCGCGGTACCCGAACCACTCGCGGTACCCGGGACGCCCGTACGCCGAGCATCCGCGGTATCCGCGAGGGCGGCCAGGCCGCCGCCGGGCGGCGGCGCGGCGGTCCTCCCGACCCGGTTCTCCACCACCTGCCGGCACCAGGGCTCCGGCCGGCCCGGATCGAACATCTCGTCATCGACCAGGGCCAGCAGATCGCCGATTCCCCGCATCCCACCGCGGCCGTAAAGGTCCACGAGCAGCCGGGCGGCGGTGGCCATGATCGGTGGAGCGTCCGGCCCGCCCCGCGGATCCACGTGGATCGCGGCGGGCTCCCCGTTGCCGGCACACGCCGGTTCGAACGGAACGAACAGGAACCGCGGGCCCGGCTCGTCGGTGTGCCGCGCGCCCGAGGGGACGGCGCCCGAGGGGACGGCGGTCGCATGCGTGGAGAAGGTCAGCCGGTAGGGCAGAACACCTTCGAGGATCTCCACCAGGGCCCACATCAGCGTGAGCGCCTCATCCGAACCGGTGTGGGCCACCACGAAGGGACGCTCGGCCCGCGACCATGCCAGTACCGCCGCGATGAGCGTGACGAGCCGATCGCGCCGCACCCCCGCGCGCGCCGACTGGCGCAGGGCCCGCTCGCCCGTCCGTCGGCGTGCGGTGAGGTCGCGCAGGTGGCAGGGGAGCCAGCCGCGGGACGGTGCGGGAGCTACCCACCACGACCCCACCCGCCGCGTACAACGCGAGCCTCACCCGTTCGGTCAGATAGTCCGCCCGGCCGATCAGGATGTGGGCACGCAGCCGGGCCCGGCTCTCGCCGCCGCGTTCCGGGATCCGGATTCGGTGCACGAGCGCCGCTTCCGGGATGCGGCGCGGATCCCTCGCCGTGAGATGGTCCGGCGTCTCGGGATGATCCGGAGACCGGATGATGTAGGTGAGCGCCGACGGTGGGTGGGGGACCCGGCTCTCGTCGAGCTCGACCTCGCCGGCGAGAAGCCCGCTCCAGGACCTGGTCACCGTGGAGCCCAGGGAGCTTGCCGCCGGGAGGTGACTCTCGCCGCTCGTCCTGCTCCGGCGCGACCAAGAATAGATCATCTGGTCGAGCCGCGTCGCCTCCGCTGCCCAGCCGGACCGTGCCCTCGGCGTCCCCAGATGATCGATCACGGTAGACACCCGTTCCGCCGGGCCCGACGGCGTCGCTGAACGCGCCAGCCGCGACAAGCGCCGAGGACGACGGATCCGGCGGCGACGCCTTCCCGGGTGTCTTCAAATCCGCTCGCACCCGCCGGTGATACTTCCTTCCGGGGGCCGTAATGCCGGGCCGCGTAATGTTGGTCCCGCACGAAAGTCCTGGTCCTAGCGGGTGGGCATGAGGACAGGAGCCCCCTGGCCGCTCGCTGCTTCTCAGCCAATGGTCGCCCCCCAGACGGTGGTCTCTCAGCCGGGCATTGATCGTGCTGTCCCGGTGAATTATGGCGTGCTGGCGGAAAAATATTCCTGGCACCCGGTAGACGTCCAGAGGAGTCCTGAAAAATCGGCCTTGCGATCGCTGTCGGCCCGTCGGTTGCGATCCTTCCGCGGGGTGTGCCGTCGCTCCCGCCCGAGGAAGGATCGCAACCGGGCCCAAGTCGTACCCCCGACGAAGTTCTGTAGTGCCCGCTGCCCGTACCGCCGGTCTACGTGTGCGCGGGGAACTTCCGCGGTCGTCCTTTTTTCGCATGGTGGGTCGCCGTTGTAGCCAAGGTGTTGACGTGATGTTATTCGGCTCGTTCATCGCTCCGGATGCGCCCGCTGCCGCGGGCGCGGTTTGTTCGCGGAATTGGTGGGATCCATCGAGCTGATCGGTGCGGGGCCGGTGGTTCCGGCGCCAATAATCCGACGGATCTCACGGCGAGTGACGCTATCCGGAGGGAGGCGGATCTGACGTTGAATACCGTCACACGATGCGATCGGTGAACGGTCTTCGGCCGAGATCGAGGTTGTCATGGCCGTGGCGCGATTCCTGAGCTCCCGGTAGTGCGGGGGAGAACACCTCGGGGACACACCTACGTCTCGCTGGAAGGGCGATCAGAATCGGCCCGCTTCGTACCGTCCGACGGCTTCTCGGTCGGGTGGCCGGTCAGGTGGTGGGCACGGCCGCGTCGGCGCGTGGCCGGACAAGGGTGAACCGGTCGAACGGGACCGGCGTCGGTGCACTGGAGTCGTACACGGTCACCCGGATGCTCGTCGAGCCGCCCGGTTCACCTGGATCCACCTCGAAAGCCGCGAAGGCGTATGGATGCTCCGGTGCCCGGAAGGCGAGCCAGGGCGCGTCCTCCCTCGCCCGGGCCGATCGGCGATGCCACCCGCCGGGATCCTGTTCGTGCACGCCGACGATGACCCAGCAGGCGGGTGGATCGAACAGTGCGTGCGCGGACGGCGACGATGATCCTCCGGTCCCCACGAGCAGGTGGACGGTGCCCGCCGAGGTGTCGAGCAGGTCACCGGCCCCGCCGACAGCCGCGGTGCCCACTCCGTCAGCGGTCTTCCGGGCGGGCGTCGTCGCATCGGGGACCGGGCGGGGAGTCCGGGTCGCGCTGTCCGGCACGACCCCGCGCAGCGGATGAGTGCGCTCGTAGTGGTGCTCGTGGCCGCAGAGCACCAGATCCACCTCGTAGGTGTCGAACAACGGCAGCCATTCCTCCCGGATACCGAGGTCGGCGCCGTTGTGCTCCGCCGCGGTCGACACCGCGGCGTGGTGCATGCCGACGACGATCCAGTCGATGCCGGAATCGGCGCGGGCCTGTTTGAGGGTCCGCTCCAACCAGGAGGTCTGCCGGCCGGCGGTGTACCCATGGAGGTAGACCCGCCCGCTGTCCTGATAGCAGACGTCGGCGGCGCTGAGCATGACGAACCGCACGCCGCCGACGGTGAACGCGTACCAGAGCCCGGCGAGGTAGGCCTCCTCGTCGTGCTGGGGAAGGGCGAAGTAGGCCTGGTAGGCGGCTAGCCCCAGCGATCCGTTGCCCCGCTCGGTCTCATGGTTGCCGTTGCAGGGCATCCACGGCCGGAACCGGGCGGAGGAGCTGATCATCGTGAACCAGTCGAACCAGGCGCGAACCGGATCTGTGCGCTGGTTGGCGTACGACAGGTCGCCGTTCGCGAGGTTGAACAGCGGCGCGAGGCGTTCCACTCCGGTCACCACGTGGCGTGACGCGGCCGAGCCGTACGGGTCATGCGGCTCGTCGGTGCCCTGGTCGCCGAAGCAGGTGAAGCTGAAGGCGGCCCGGTGCCGTGGAGCCGTGCGGAACGACCCGTGGGCCAGGCCCCAGCGCCCGTCATGACCCACGTCATAGCGGTAGCCGGTAGCCGGCAGGAGGCCGGACAGGTGCGCATGGTGGGCGAAGACCACCTCGTTCGTCAGGGCGTCCGTGTAGGAACAGGTGAGCGCGGTCACCGAGCCGGTAGACCCGCCATCCGCCGGGCCGAACCGTACCTGGGGCCGTGGGACGGCAGTTCGGGTCAGCCACGAGACGACCATGGACGTGGCGGGATCAGAGCCGAAGGTCAGGTGAACGCCGAGCGCGACGTCGGGACTACCAGTCACCAGCGGAGCTCTCCGTTCGCCGAACCAGCAGTCCGAACCGTCCTCGGGGCGATGAAGTTGTGCCTGTGCTGTGCCGGCAACCGGACCCGATCTCGCCAGGTGCCCCGGCTGGCAAGGTGGTTATCCGGTGGCTGACATTTTCCCATATTCCGTTACCGGTCGCCGACTGAGCGGTGTGACCGAGCGATGTGTGAGAGAACGAACGTGTTCCAACTCTGGAGCGACCAGCCCGGATACGCGGCCGAGACGGCGATGGCCGGCGCAGCCCCGGGGCTGCGCCGGCCATCGCCGTCTGGCCATC
>NZ_CDWRCK010000032.1:0-18772 GCF_977927595.1 Frankia sp. CcWB3 | reverse complement strand
TTGCGAGGTCACCGGACCGGCCGCCTCCCGGGAGGCAGCCGGAACTTCCCGAGTGCCTACTCGCTGGACTTGGCCAGATCGACCGGCGGGGCATCGGGCACCTGGTTCGGCTTCACCTCGCCACGGAAGACGAACTTCGCCTCGTCACCATCGCCTTCGACGTCCCCGACGACGATCTCGCCCGGCTTGAGCGTGCCGTACAGGATCTTCTCGGACAGCACGTCCTCGATCTCCCGTTGGATCGTCCGGCGCAGTGGCCGGGCGCCCAGCACCGGGTCGTACCCCTTCTTCGCCAGCAGGGCCTTGGCGGCCGACGTCAGCTCGAGAGCCATGTCCTTGTTCTTGAGCTGGGCGTCCACCCGGGCCAGCATCAGATCGACGATCTGGATGATCTCGGCCTCGGACAGCTGGTGGAAGACGATGATGTCGTCGATCCGGTTGAGGAACTCGGGCCGGAAGTGCTGCTTGAGCTCGTCCTGAACCTTCGCCTTCATCCGCTCGTAGTCGACGGCGCCCTGACCGGTGGCGAACCCGATGCCGGGGCCCTTGGAGATGTCCCGGGTGCCCAGGTTCGACGTCATGATCAGAACGGTGTTCTTGAAGTCGACCAGCCGGCCCTGGGAGTCGGTCAGCCGACCGTCCTCCAGGATCTGCAGGAGGGTGTTGAAGACGTCGGGGTGCGCCTTCTCGACCTCGTCGAACAGGACCACCGAGAACGGCTTGCGCCGCACCCGCTCGGTGAGTTGGCCGCCCTCCTCGTAGCCGACGTAGCCGGGCGGGGAACCCACCAGCCGCGAGACGGTGTGCTTCTCCATGTACTCGGACATGTCGAGCTGGATGAGCGCGTCCTCGTCACCGAAGAGGAACTCGGCGAGCGTCTTGGACAGCTCCGTCTTACCGACACCGGACGGGCCGGCGAAGATGAACGAACCGCCGGGGCGCTTGGGGTCCTTCAGCCCGGCACGGGTGCGCCGGATCGCCTGGGAGACGGCCTTGATGGCCTGCTGCTGGCCGATGACGCGCTTGTGTAGCTCGTCCTCCATGCGCAGCAGGCGCGCGGTCTCCTCCTCGGTGAGCTTGAAGACCGGGATGCCCGTCCAGATGGCGAGCACCTCGGCGATCTCCTCGTCGCCCACCTCGGCGACGACGTCCATGTCGCCGGCCTTCCACTCCTTCTCCCGCTTCGCCTTCTCGGAGAGGAGGGTCTTCTCCTTGTCCCGCAGGGACGCGGCCTTCTCGAAGTCCTGCGCGTCGATTGCGGACTCCTTGTCCCGGCGGACGGTGGCGATGCGCTCGTCGAACTCGCGCAGGTCCGGCGGAGCGGTCATCCGACGGATGCGCATCCGCGAACCCGCCTCGTCGATCAGGTCGATCGCCTTGTCGGGCAGGAACCGGTCGGAGATGTAACGGTCGGCCAGGGAGGCGGCCGCCACCAGCGCGGCATCGGTGATCGATACCCGGTGATGCGCCTCGTACCGGTCCCGCAGCCCCTTGAGGATCTCGATCGTGTGCGCCACTGACGGCTCTGCGACCTGGATCGGTTGGAACCGCCGCTCGAGAGCGGCGTCCTTCTCCAAGTGCTTGCGGTACTCGTCGAGCGTAGTCGCGCCGATGGTCTGCAGCTCACCGCGGGCGAGCATGGGCTTGAGGATCGACGCCGCGTCGATGGCACCCTCGGCCGCGCCCGCGCCGACCAGTGTGTGCAGCTCGTCGATGAACAGGATGATGTCGCCGCGGGTCCGGATCTCCTTGAGGACCTTCTTCAGCCGCTCCTCGAAGTCACCGCGGTAGCGGGAACCGGCGACCAGAGCGCCGAGGTCGAGGGTGTAGAGCTGCTTGTCCTTCAGGGTCTCGGGCACCTCGCCCTTGATGATCGCCTGCGCCAGTCCCTCGACCACGGCGGTCTTGCCGACGCCGGGTTCACCGATCAGGACCGGGTTGTTCTTGGTCCGGCGCGACAGCACCTGCATGACGCGCTCGATCTCCTTCTCGCGCCCGATGACCGGGTCGAGCTTGGACTCGCGCGCCGCCGCGGTGAGGTTGCGGCCGAACTGGTCCAGCACCAGGGAGGTGGACGGGGTCCCCTCGGCGGGCGCGCCGGACGTGGCGGTCTCGCCCTTGCCCTGGTAACCGGACAGCAGCTGGATGACCTGCTGGCGCACCCGGTTGAGGTCCGCACCCAGCTTGACGAGCACCTGAGCGGCGACGCCCTCGCCCTCGCGGATCAGGCCCAACAGGATGTGCTCGGTGCCGATGTAGTTGTGACCGAGCTGCAGCGCCTCCCGAAGCGACAGCTCCAGGACTTTCTTCGCGCGCGGCGTGAACGGGATGTGCCCGCTCGGTGCCTGCTGCCCCTGGCCGATGATCTCTTCGACCTGTGACCGCACACCCTCAAGGGAGATGCCGAGGGACTCGAGGGCCTTGGCGGCGACGCCCTCGCCCTCGTGGATCAGGCCGAGCAGGATGTGCTCGGTCCCGATGTAGTTGTGGTTGAGCATCCTGGCCTCTTCTTGGGCCAGGACGACGACCCGACGTGCCCGGTCGGTGAATCTCTCGAACATGTGCGCTCCTTCGAGCTGCGACCGACCACACGACAGCCGGTATCCGCATGCTAGCTCCGCCGAGGCATGTCCTCACGCATCGAACAGAAACCTACCCGCCGGCACCGTCCACATCGTCGTGGGCGGCGGACCGGCGCAAGTACCGGTCCGACCAGCGGAGACGTCTAAGGCAACCGTGGCCGACCAGCCATGACTCCCTCACGTCGTTCCGCCAAGAGCAGAACGACGCCGCCCGCTTCGCGACGTCTCCGGTCGGGCGTACGGTGCGGTGGGACGCGTCAAGCGGTGCGTCCCACCGCGGTGAGCCTCCTCGCCGATGCTACCGACGGTAGTGGATGAGGAGGTGTATCTTGTTGTGATTCAACTCACATGTATATCGTTTTGCGTTGTCAATGTTACTCATTGTCGCCGCCCTGGGGAGTTTCAGCGACAGATCTTGCTTGCATTTTGTGAGTAACTACTTTACGTGCGCATACTCGGGCTGTGCTTCGGGTGATTCTCAGACCGCAAGTCCTCCGTTGCCCTGCGTGTCGACCCAGGCGCGCAGCCGTTCCTCGCGATCCTGGTCACCGGTAAAGGGACACGAGGTGCAGTAGTCGTCACCAAGCCGGTAGGCCAGGCAGCACGACCCACGGCGTATGCCGGTGTACCGCCGGCCGTGGTGGACGAACTCGTGCCAACGGGGCCGGGCCCGCATGGTGGGAGTAGCCCGGGAGAAGAAGGCGTCGGCCTCCACTCGGCCGAGGTGGGGATCGCCGGTCGCGCGCTCGGTCAGCAGGAAGGCGCGGGCGCACTGCGCGGCCACCGCCCCCCACAGCGCCGGAAGGCCGAGCCGGACCCGTCCCCGCAGCTCCTCGACGAACGGTTGGAGATGCGCGAGCACCTCCTCGACCAGGCGACTACGCAACGCGGCGACGTCCCCGACCACGTCCCCGACCACGCCGATCCGGGCATTCACCCCGTCTCCGGCGGTGGCGCCCCCCGCGATCGGGTCATCCGCCAGGACGGTCATGGCCGGCCGGTGGAACGCGGTCTGGTCGAACCAGCCGCCGTCGAGGGCGCGTAGGGACATCGTTGCCGGGGTCAGGGCCGGCACCCGGTGCAGGAGGACGAAACAGGCGATGGCCGGGGCGGCGACGTTCGCCGAGTACCAGTTCGCCAGGTAGCTCGCGGCGACCTCCGGGCTGGCGCCGTGTGCGGCGCCCACCCGGGCCAGCGCCTCGGCCACGCCTGCTGGTCCGGTCAGGAAGGCACAGTCGGCCCAGCTCGGGCCGTCCGGCATCCCGAACTGCACACCGCGCGGCTCCAGCACCTCGGCGAGGTCCCGCAGGCTTGCCTCGAACGGTGGTTCGGCGCACTGGACGGTACCCCCGGAGAGTTCCGGCGCCGTCCCCTCGGGGACTACTTCCCTGGAAGGCGCCGCCGGGGACGCCGCCGAGCCGGTGCGGCGTTCGTTCACCGACCGCTTCACTGCCGGGACCGGGAGGTGTGCCGCGGCTGGGCCGGGCGTAGCTGTGCCAGGGTGCAGGATCTCTCGCAGAGTGGCGTGAGCATGAGCATGACTTTAAGTAAGCCTAACTTCATGTCTGGCGTCAACTGGAGCCGCCATCAGTGCTATGCCCACGAGTCATCGGGCCGGCATCATGGGTGGGTCGACATCGCGCGGTTGCCGGGCTGGTCGGCCCGCGTCACCAGCTGTCCGTGGCGAGATGGCGCTGGACGGCCTCGGCGATGGCCTGCTGCCCGTGCATGGTGGGGTGCGCGCTCAGATCACGTGTCGGTCCGAACAGATTGACCGGAGCCACCCACGGGTCCGATGTGCAGATTTCGTGACCGCGTAGCGCTCGATCCGTCGAGACGAACTCCACTCCCGCATCCGACGCGGCTTTTCTGATGACCTGGTCGAGCTGTCTGTTCAGCCTCGTCAGCTGTCGACGTTCCCTGTTGGTCAGCCAGGTACAGATGTTGTTGAGCTGGTTGCCCGGAAATATGTAGGGATAGCCGACCACGATGATCCGCGAATGCGGGGCGGCGGCCTTCACCGCCGCGTAGTTGGCGCTCAGGACACCCGGAAGTTCCTTGGTGACAAGATCGCGCTCGCGGCGGTCGTTGCCATCCCAGAAGCATCTCCACGCATAACAACTGAAGATGACTTTGCCGAATCCGGCATCGTTGCCGCCGATGGTGATGGTGACGACGTCTGGGGCCCGGCCCAGTGCACGTAGCTGGGCCAGCTGGGGTTTCTCGCCCTTGAACGACTCGTGTAGGGCGCCGGTGGTGGCTCCGGAACACGCGGCGAACAGCGAGACGGTGACCCCCGATCCCATAGCGCCCAGCAGTCGTGGCCAGGCCTGGCTGCTCCGCCGGCACTGGGGGGCCAGCGAGTCGAAGGGAGGATTGCCCTCCCCCGAGGAGTAGGAGTCGCCCAGCACGGCCAGGGTACGGGGCTGCGGACCGGCCGAAGCCGGATCACCCCAACCGTACGTAATCGGAACCGCGGCGAACAGGAATGCTGCCATCGCGGTGACAAGAAAGGGATGAGTGAAGTATCCGCTGCCGGGATGTGACGATACGCCGGGCTGTGTTCCCGAGCTTCGGTCCCGCATGGCACGGAATCGTAACCGAGTCGCGGGAGGACGGTCCGTCGAACCCGGCGGCTGTCGCTCGGCAGAGTCGGTTGCCTAATCCGCTGGACCGGTCGAAGCCCCGGAGATGCGCGATCGTCGTAATTATCCTGGTCGCCGTAATGCAGCCCGAACGAGCCTGAACGAGCCCGGTCGGGATCGGATCAGATCTTCTTCTCGAAGACGAGACGCAGGCCGATGAGTGTCAGATGGGGCTCGTGGCGGTCAAGGGTCTCACTTTCCTTGATGACCACGGACGCGAGACCCCCGGTGGCGATCGTCACCGCATCCGTCCCGAGCTCGGCCCGGATGCGGCGTACCAGGCCGTCCACCTGACCGGCGACGCCGTAGATCATGCCGGACTGGAGTGCCTCGACCGTGCTCTTGCCGATGACGGAACGTGGCGCGACCAGTTCCACCTTACGGAGCTGGGCCGCCCGGGACGCGAGTGCGTCCAGCGCGATCTCGATGCCCGGTGCGAAGATTCCGCCGATGAACTCGCCGCGTGCCGAGACGATGTCCAGGTTCGTCGAGGTGCCGAAGTCGACGACGATCGCCGGCCCGCCGTAGAGGTGGTGCGCGGCGAGCGTGTTCATGATGCGGTCCGCGCCGGCTTCCTTCGGATTGTCGATGAGGATGGGAACCCCGGTCCGCGTCCCCGGTTCGACGATGACGACCGGAATGTCGTGAAAGGCCCGGACCGCCATCCGGCGCAGGGCTCGAAGCGCGGCGGGAACGGTCGAGCAGATCGAGACACCGGTGACCTTGTACTCGCCGAGCAGGCCGCGGTAGAGCAGCACCAGTTCGTCCGCGGTCGCCTGCGGGTCGGTGCGCACCCGCCAGGAGCCGGCGAGGTGTTCACCCTCGAACACGCCGACGACGGTGTTGGTGTTACCGACGTCGATGGCGAGCAGCATCAGGATTCCTCCACGATCAGACCCTCGATCGGTGGGCCCGCGGTGGCCGATCCCGGGCGATGATCGGGATCCAGGGCGAGATCGAGGCCGAGGTCGAGAGCGGGCGCCGAATGGGTCAGGGCGCCGACGGCGAGATAGTCGACGCCGACGGCTGCCACCGCCGCCGCCGTTCGCAGGGTCAGGCCGCCGCTCGCCTCGAGCCGCACCCCGGCCGGACGGGCGAGCTGGACCGCGGTCCGCAGGTCCGCCAGCGACATATTGTCGCAGAGGATGAGATCACATCCGGCATCGACGGCCTCCGCGACCTGGTCGACGGTGTCGCATTCGACCTCGACGGGCAGCCCGGGGAACCGGGCCTGCACCGCGGCGAACGCCGCCGCCACGCCACCCGCCGCGACCACGTGGTTGTCCTTGATCAGGGCTGCGTCCGTCAGCGACATGCGGTGGTTCACCCCGCCCCCGCAGCGCACCGCGTACTTCTCCAGCGCGCGCAGGCCGGGTAGCGTCTTGCGGGTGTCGCGGATCACCGCACCGGTGCCGGTGACCGCGTCGACCCAGGCCCGCGTCAGGGTGGCGATCCCGGACAGGTGGCACAGCAGGTTCAGCGCGGTGCGTTCGGCGGTGAGCAGGCCGCGGACCGGCCCGTTGACGTAGGCCACCGTGGTGCCCGGCGGGACAGGGTCGCCGTCGCGAGCGGTCAGGGTGACGGTCGCGGCCGGCCCGAGCAGGCTTTCGAAGACGGCGGCGGCGACCGGCAGGCCGGCGACGACGCCCGCGGCCCGCGAGACGATGGCGCCGTGCCCGACGAGGGCGGGGTCGACCGTCGCCTCGGAGGTCGCGTCGACCGCGCCGATCTGGCCGGTCACCTCGTTCTCCTCCCGGACCGGGAGGTCCTCCACGAGCGCGCGGCCGACCAGGGCCACCACCCCGTCCGGGTCGAGGCCGGCCGAGGCGAGGGCACTGCGGGTGGCGGGCGAGAGCCGTCCGCCGGGCACGCCGGCGGAACCGGAACCGCTCACCGCGAGCCGCGCATGGGCTCGACGTCCACGATCAGTTCCCCTTCTGGATCGAGCCGGGTGAGGATCCGGCCGAGCCAGTGTTCGTCGTCCCGCTCACCGAAGTCCTCCCGCCAATGGGACCCGCGGGTCTCCGTCCGGATGGCGGCGGCGGCGGCGAGGGCCGTCGCAACCGTGCGCAGGTTGGTCATCTCCCAGGCCGGCGGCCCGGCCGTGACCGTCGCCCCGCTGACCCGCAGGTCCCCGAGACCGGCCAGTACCTTCGCCGTCGCCCGCAGGCTGTCCGCGCTGCGCAGCACCCCGGCACCGTCGGTCATCGCGCGCGCGAGCTCCGCGCGTTCGGCGGGGTCGGTCAGACCACTGCCGCGACCGACCACCGGCGCGGCGGGGATGGCGGCGCCGCGCTGGCCGCCGGGCGCGGTGCCGGCTAGGTGCTCCGCGATGCGTGCGGCGAAGACCAGCCCCTCCAGCAGGCTGTTCGACGCGAGCCGGTTGGCGCCGTGCACCCCTGTGCAGGCCACCTCCCCGCAGGCGTACAGGCCGGCCACGCTCGTGCGGCCCCACAGGTCCGTGCGCACTCCGCCGCTGGCGTAGTGGGCGGCCGGCGCGACGGGGATCGGCCTGGCGACCGGATCGATGCCGGCGGACCGGCAGCGCGCGGTGATCGAGGGGAACCGCCGCTCGATGGTCGCCGCGCCCAGCCTCCGGGCGTCCAGGAACAGGTGATCGACCCCCTGGGCCGCCATGACCCGCGACATCTGCTTGGCGACGACGTCGCGCGGCGCGAGGTCGGCCAGCCGGTGGACGCCCGCCATCACCCGCTCGCCGGCCGCGTCGACGAGAACGGCACCCTCCCCCCGCATGGCCTCGCTGACCAGCGGCTGCTGGCCCCCGAGCAGGTCGGCGACGGCGCCCGGCCTGGACGGGGGCAGCCACAGGGCGGTCGGGTGGAACTGGACGAACTCCAGGTCCGCGACGACGGCGCCCGCGCGCAGAGCCAGCGCCACCCCGTCCCCGGTGGAGACGCCGGGATTGGTCGTCGACGCGAAGATCTGCCCCATCCCGCCGGTCGCCAGGACCACCGCGCCCGCCGTCACCGCGCCGACGCCGTCCCGGCTGCCCTCCCCCAGCACGTGCAGGGTGGCGCCGGCGGCCCGACCGTCGGAGTCGAGCAGCAGGTCGAGGACCAGTGCGTGTTCGATGACCTCGACGCTCTCATCCGCCCGGACGGCGGTGATCAGGGCGCGTTCCACCTCCAGGCCGGTGGCGTCCCCACCCGCATGGATGATGCGGTTGCGTAGATGGCCGCCCTCTCGGGTGAGGGCGAACGAGCCGTCGGTGGTCCGATCGAACCGGGCGCCGAGCTCGGCGAGCTCACGTACCCGCGCCGGTCCGTCGCGGACCAGTACTCGGGCTGCGTCCTCGTCGCACAGCCCGACGCCGGCGACCAGGGTGTCGGAGAGATGATCTTCGGGCGAGTCCTCCGCGGCGAGCGCGGCGGCGATCCCACCCTGCGCCCACCGGGTCGACCCGGCGTCGAGGCGTGCCTTGGTCACCAGCAGCACCCGGGCGGCGGGCAGCGCCCGGCGCAGGTGCAGGACCGTCGTGAGCCCGGCGATGCCCGAACCGATGACGACGACGTCCGCGGCGCGCAGCCATCCCGGGCGGGGCGCGCCGAGCCGGCAAGGTAGCACGGTCACTGCGTAGCCACGGCCGATCGGACCGCCGCCGCGGCCGCAGGTACCGGGATGCCGATCGGGATGTCGCCACGCAGGCTCGACGGGTCGCCGGGGAGCGGTTCGGCCGGGTCGTCGCCGTGCCCGATGATCCGGTTTGCCGCGTCGACGAACAGCACCTTCGGGACGTGCCGGCGCGCCTCGGCGTCGTCCATGAGCCCGTACGCAATGATGATCACCAGATCGCCCGGCTGGACCAGGCGCGCCGCGGCACCGTTGATACCGATGATCCCGCTTCCCGCCGGTCCCGCGATGGCGTACGTCTCCAGCCGGGCGCCGTTGTTGATGTCGACGATCGTGACCTGCTCGCCGGGCAGCAGGTCGGCGGCGGCCAGCAGGTCCGCGTCGATCGTCACGGAGCCCACATAGTGCAGATCGGCCTGGGTGACCGTGGCACGGTGGATCTTGGCGGTGAGCATGGTGCGCAACACGGTCAGGCTCCCGGGTGATCGCGGTCGGCGGGACGGTCCGGTCGGGGGGTGAGGGCGGGAGACCCGGCGGATGCCGGAGACCCAGTGGGGGCCGGCGCCGGGGATTCCGGAGGCAGGGCGAGGTCGATGTTGTCGATCAGGCGGGTGGTGCCCACCCGGGCAGCGACGAGCAGCAGGGCGGGACCGCTCCGGACCGGACGCAGATCGTCGGGGCTGGCCAGGGCGAGGTAGTCCACGTCCACCCCGTCCGCGGCGGCCAGAACCTCCCGCGCGGTCGCGAGCACGGCGTCCTGCCCGCCCGCCTGGGCCCGGGCCCCGGCGGCGAGCGCCCGGGACAGGGCGAGCGCGCTGCGCCGCTGCTCGGGGGTCAGATAGACGTTCCGGCTCGACAGCGCGAGGCCGTCGGGCTCGCGCACGGTCTCCACACCGATCACGGTGACGTCGAAGGCGAGGTCCGCGACCATCCGGCGGATGCAGACCAGCTGCTGGGCGTCCTTGCGCCCGAAGAACGCCAGGTCCGGACGGACCAGGTGGAGCATGGTCCCCACCAGGGTCAGCATCCCATCGAAATGGCCCGGACGGGCTGCGCCTTCGAGTAGCTCACCGAGCGGCCCGGCCTGCAACCGGACGAGCGGCGGCGAGTCGTGGATCATCCGGGGGGCGAAGACGAGGTCGACCCCCTCCCGCGCGCACACGTCGAGATCGGCGGCCAGGGTGCACGGGTACCGGTCGAGATCCTCACCCGCGCCGAATTGCAGCGGATTAACGTAGATCGTGGCAACCACCTGGTCCGCCTGGGCCCGGGCGGCGCGCAGCAGCGAGGCGTGGCCCCCGTGCAGCGCTCCCATTGTCATGACGACGGCCCTGGTCGGGCGCGCGTGGGTCGGGCGCGCGTGCCCGGCTGCCGCCCGCGCGGGCGCGTCGTCCGGCGCAGGCAGACCGGCCTCACTCTGCCGGGCGATGGTGGCCTGCCGGTCGAGCGCGGCGAGCGCGGCGCGCAGCTCGGCCCGGTCTCTGGCCAGGACGGGACTGCCCGAGCCGGGGAGCGTGCTGGGCCGGACGGAGGGGGCAATGCTCCTAGCGGAGGGGGCCGTGGCGGTGGCCGCCTGATCGCGGGATCCCGTCGATGGGCGGTCGGGCGTGGTGGAGAAAACAGCAGTCATGATCCGTTCCAGTCCTCGGATGGGGTACCGGACGTCGTTGGCAACTGTAACTCGGCTGCAATGGTTGCTGCCCTCCTCTGTGAGCTGGGCTTCGTTCGGGCGATCGTCCCGAACGAAGCCCTCTGCTCACTCCGGAAGGTGCAATTTGTTGCTTTGTGGCGTTATATGATACTTCGCTGGGGCGGCGAGCCCACCGGAGTTCAGGCCCCGGTGTGCGCGGGCTCGGCCCGCTCAGGGGCCTCGGCCTCCTGGGGGGAAGAGGGCGTGGGGGCTCCTGGACGGGTGTGCTGCGCGACGTAGGTGCCGGCGGCGATCGCCGCCGCGACCGGCCATTCGATGATCGAGGCCGCGGCGAGCCCGCCGAGCCCCAGGTAGTAGGCGCCCTTGCCCAGCGACGGCCACTGCGTGCTCGTACCTCGTCCAACCTCGAACCGCGACGTGAGCAGCGGTAGCCGGACCGTGAAGGTGTGTGTGCCCGGCGACCGCTCGGGGCCCGTGGGCGGGGCCGGCTGCTGCTGGTCCCGCTCAGGGGCAGAGGTGTCCGTGTCCTCCCGGTGCGGCTGTAGCCGTGCCCGTGGCGGAGCGTCCGTCTTCGTGGCCATGGCAGCTCACCTCTCTCGATATCTCGATCTCCTTCTAGGAGAGAACCTAAGATGAACTTATAGTATCCAGAAGATAACTTCTCGTGCTGTTCGCGGTGTGAGCGCGGTCAGGCGGTGGACAGGTAGTCCTTGAAGGAGATGCCGGTCAGTCGCTCGTAGGCCTCCACGTAACGGGCCTGGGTCGCCTCGACGACGTCCGCGGGCAGCTCCGGCCCCGGCGCGGTCCTGTCCCAGCCGGTACTCGTCAGATAGTCGCGGATGTACTGCTTGTCGAAGGACGGCTGGGAGGCTCCGGGCCGCCAGGTGTCCTCCGGCCAGAACCGGGACGAGTCCGGGGTCAGGACCTCGTCGGCGAGCCGCAGCGTGCCCTGGGTGTCATGACCGAACTCGAACTTGGTGTCAGCGAGCAGGATGCCGCGCTCGGCTGCGAGGACACTGGCCCGGCCGAAGATCTGCAGGGTCAGCCGCTCGAGCTCGGCGGCGAGCTCGGTGCCGATCCGGCCGGCCGCGTCGGCCCGACTGATGTTCTCGTCGTGCTCACCGATCGGCGCCTTCGTGGACGGCGTGTAGATCGGTGCCGGCAGCTTGCTGCCGTCCACCAGCCCGGTGGGCAGGGGATGCCCGCTGACCGCGCCGGTGCGCTGGTAGTCCTTCAGCCCGCTGCCGGTCAGATAACCACGGGCGACGCACTCGATCTGCACCATGTTCAGGCGTCGGCACAGCATCGACCGGCCGCGCAGCTGCTCCCTATACGGAGCGAGCTCGGCCGGGTACTCATCGGCGTTCGAACTGACGACGTGGGACGGGACCAGGTCGGCGAGCTGGTCGAACCACCACAGCGAAAGCCCGGTGAGAACGGCTCCCTTGTCGGGAATTTCGGTCGGTAGGACCACGTCGAACGCCGAGATGCGGTCGCTGGCGACCAGCAGCACGGCGTCGTCCCCGACCGCGAACAGCTCCCGGACCTTGCCCGAACCCAGGTGGGTGAGCCCGGCGAACTCCTCATGTGTCAGCGGCATACACCGACCGTACCCAGGGAGAACAACAGCACCTGCGGGGCGGGGTCCCGCGCCATGCCTGCGCCGCTGTGCGGCGGGTCAGGCACGGGGGCGCGCGGGTCAGGTGAGGGCCGTCAAGGCGTCGAAGACCGGGCCGAGGCGCTTGGTGTAGCGCTCGGGCCGGCTCACCTCGTCGAGCCTGGCCTCGTCCAGGGCCAGGCCGCGGTCGCCGGCGTGCTTGCGCAGCGTCTCCCGGAACGGCACGCCGGTCTGCCAGGTCTCCATCGCCGCCGCCTGGGTGACGGCGTAGGCGTCCTCGCGGGACAGCCCCGTCTCGACGAGTTCGAGCAGCACCGCCGAGGTGTAGACCAGCCCGCCCGTGGCATCGAGGTTCGTCCGCATCCGTGCGGT
The DNA here is from genome assembly GCF_977927595.1 of Frankia sp. CcWB3. NCBI lineage: Bacteria > Bacillati > Actinomycetota > Actinomycetes > Frankiales > Frankiaceae > Frankia > Frankia sp. CcWB3. The sequence goes on along the minus strand of NZ_CDWRCK010000032.1, from coordinate 6,313 downwards.
GTCCACGACCAGCCCGGTGACCAGCCGGGTCGTCAGGTGCAGCAGGTAGTCGACGCCGGTGGCGGCGTCCGGCAGCGCGATGCGCTCGGTGGAGGAGTGGGAGATGTCGCGCTCGTGCCACAGCGGGACGCCCTCCAGCACCGGGACGTACTGCGCCCGGACGATCCGGGCGAGCCCGGCGATGCGCTCCGACATGATCGGGTTCTTCTTGTGGGGCATCGCGGAGGAGCCCTTCTGCCCGGAGCCGAACGGCTCGGACAGCTCCCGGACCTCCGTGCGCTGGCCGTGCCGGACCTCCAGGGCGACCGCCTCGCAGACGGTCGCGAGCCCGGCCAGCGCCGCGACCCAGGAGGCGATGCTGTCGCGCAGCACGACCTGGGTGGCCACCGGGGCCGCGGTGAGGCCCAGCTTGTCGGCCACATAGGCCTCGACGTCGGGGTCGATGTTGGAGTACGTCCCGACCGCGCCGGAGATCTTGGCGACGGCCACGTCCGCGCGGGCCGCGCGCAGCCGGTCGCGGCAGCGGGCGAGCCCGAACGCCAGGTCCGCGACGCGGTGCCCGAACACCGTCGGCTCGCCGTGGATGCCGTGCGTCCGGCCGACCCGCAGGGTGTTCCGGTGGGCTAGGCCGAGGTCGCGCAGCGCGGCGACGAGGGTGTCCGCCCGGGCGAGCAGCAGGTCGGTCGACTCGACCAGCTGCAGCGCGAGCGCCGTGTCGAGCAGGTCTGAGGAGGTCATGCCGAAGTGCGCGTAGGCGGCGGCGGACCGGGGTTCGGTGCGGTCGGCCCAAGCGGTCAGGAAGGCGATGACGTCATGCTGGGTGACGGCCTCCACCTCGGCAACGGCCTCGGGCGTCGGAGCGGGGGCGGCCCGGACCGGCTCGACGGAATCGGCGGGGATGCGGCCCGCGGCGGCGTGCGCCTCCATGACCAGCACCTCGACGCGACACCACAGCTCGTACTTGTGCGCCTCCGACCACACCCGGCCCATCTCCGCCAGGGTGTAACGGCCGATCATGACTGGCTGCCGGCCGCGGCCGCCGCGCTCAGCCCGTCCGCCGCGGCCTGCTCGAACTCGTCCTTGAACGCGGCCAGCTTCAGCCCCAGATCGGGATCGGCCAGCGCCAGGATCTGGATCGCCAGGATCGCCGCGTTCGTCGAGTTGTTCAGGCCCACGGTCGCGACCGGGACGCCCGGCGGCATCTGCACGATGGCGAGCAGCGAGTCCATGCCGTCCAGCGCCCCGCCGGAGATCGGCACGCCGATTACCGGCAGCGTGGTGAGGGCCGCGATGGTGCCGGGCAGCGCAGCGGCCAGGCCTGCCCCGGCGATGACCACCGAGATGTCGCGGGCCCGCAGCTGACCCACGTAGTCGGCGAGGGTGCGCGGCGCGCGGTGCGCCGACAGCGACACCTGCTCGTAGGGCACACCGAAGCGTTCCAGGGTGGCGCCGGCCTTGCTCATGGTCTGGGTGTCCGACGGTGATCCGAAGACGATCGCCACCTGGGGATGGCCCGGCCCGGGGGTGCTCTGCGACACGGTCTACTCCTTCTTTTTCTTTCTATGTCTTGCGGGATCCTCGCCGGACGCGACGTCCGCTCGACGGACGTCGGCCGCGTGGCGCATCCGGGACGGATCTCCGATGTCGGTGCGGTAATGGGCGCCGGGCAGCGAGATGCGGCTGACAGCCTCGTAGGCCGATCCTCGCGCGGACTCCAGGTTGGAGCCGATGGCCGTAACGGACAGCACACGGCCGCCGGCCGAGACGACCCGGCCATCCGGCTCCCTCCGGGTACCGGCGTGCAGGACGTCGACGCCGGCCAGTGCACCGGCGGCGGCGAGCCCGCGGATCGGGTCGCCGAGCCTGGGTGCTGCCGGATAGCCGTGCGCGGCGACGACGACGCTGATCGCCGCGCCGGAGCGCCACACCGGTGCCCGCCGGCCGGAGAGCACGTCCGTCAACGGCGTCGTGAGCAGGGCGAGGATGGCCTGCACCTCGGGGTCACCGAAGCGCACGTTGAACTCCACCACCCGCGGGCCGCGGGTGGTCAGCGCGAGCCCGGCGTAGAGCAGGCCGGTGAACGGGGTGCCGCGCCGGGCCATCTCGGCCACTGTCGGCCGGATCACCGTGGCGACGATCTCCGCCGGCAGGCCGTGCGAGGCCCAGGGCAGCGGGGTGTACGCGCCCATCCCCCCGGTGTTCGGGCCGGTGTCGCCGTCGCCGACCCGTTTGTGGTCCTGCGCCGGCAGCAGCGGGAGGACCGCGCCGGACTCGGTCACCACGGCGAACAGGGAGACCTCGGGCCCGTCGAGGTACTCCTCGAGGACAACCCGGTCGTCCGGTCCGCGCAGGCTCGCGCGGACCGCGGCGACGGCCGCGTCGCGATCCTCGGTTACCGTGACGCCCTTGCCGGCGGCGAGCCCGTCGTACTTCACCACGTACGGCGGGCCGAAGACGTCCAGGTCGGCCAGGGCGGGCTCGATCTCGGTGTGGTCGCGAGAGGCCGCCGTGGGCACCCCGGCGGCGCGCATGACCTCCTTGGCGAACGCCTTGCTGCCCTCTAGCCGGGCCGCGGCCGCGCTCGGGCCGAAGACCGCGAGGCCGCGGGCGCATAGCTCGTCGGCGGCCCCGGCTACCAACGGCATCTCCGGACCGATAACGGTGAGGTCCGCGCCGACCGCCTCGGCAAGGTCGGCGACGGCGTCCGGGTCGGCGACGGCGAGCGGGCGGGGCTCGGCGAGCTCGGCGGTCCCGGCGTTTCCGGGCGCGCAGATCAGCGAGCCGACCCGGGGATCGCGGGCGAGCGCCCGGCACAGCGCGTGTTCACGGCCACCGGAGCCGACAACAAGAACCTTCATCAGTTCACCTCGCGACGCAAGCAGCGGCCCGGTGCGCGGCGGCGGATTCCCGGTAATGCCGGCGGACCGGGCCGCGTCGCCGCCACGGCCGTGCGCGGGGGACGTGGGGGTCGGTGGAGGCCGTCACCGGTTGTCCCCGGCGCGCGGCGCCGGGACGGAGATCCGGACCGGGCGCGGGTGCCGTCGCGAACCGGCGAACCCCGCCTGGGGCATCGCGTCGTCGCAGTTCGGTCGGGTCACAGTTCCACAGTAGCGGGTGTGCTGATCATCGTGCGCGTCGTGCCCGGTCGGTGCCGGTGACTCCCGGCCGGTCACCCGGGACGATCCGCGCTGAGCGGCTACAGCCCGACGCCCGACCGCCAGAGCAGGTGGGCCATGCCGTGCACCAGGTGCAGCGCGCAGCGGCGTGCGTCCACCTCGGCCATGCCCGCGACGATGGCGGCGGCGTCGACCGGCCAGACCCGGACCTCTCGGCCGAGCACGGTCAGCGGGGCGGGATCGTCGCGGCCCTCGAAGGCGCGCCCACCCGGTTCGACGAACAGGTGCAGCGACCGCCCTGCGGCCGGGAAGTTCTCGCAGCGCCAGTACAGCAGCGGCCACGCCTGCAGCCGTTCCCGCCGTCCCGGCCAACGCCGGCGGCGACCGGGGTCGACGGCCGCCTCGCCCGGGTCCGCCCGATCTGCCCGGGCTGCCGGGTCCGTGGCCGCCCGTGTCGCCCCGCCCTCGCTCAGGTCCAGCGCGGGCAGCGGCCGGCCGGCGCGGTACCGCGCCGGCGCGCGGTGCGGCGCGGTGCGGGCCGCCCGCACCGTGACCGGTGGTACCAGGTGTTCGGCCGCGCAGAAGTCCAGGAAGTCACGGATCTGGGCGTCGACGTGACCGGCGACGGCCGCGGCGCGTTCGAGCCGCTGCGCCTCGGCCCGCTTCGAGCTCCGGATGGCGTGGCTGCCCCGCAGCAGCACGTCGGTCAGTGTCTGTGGCAGAGCCTCGCCGGTGGGGGAGAACCCGACCGGCCAGGCGTCGGAGTCGGTCGGGTGCAGGTAACCGCGTCTCACGGCCGGTGGCCAACGGGCCGGTTGCGGGGCTTCGGCCGGTTCCGGCAGCGACAGCGGTGTCCGCCCGGGGATGGAAGGGTCGTCATCCGACGGCCGGGACCTGACAACGGCCACCGCCACCACCCCCGGACGTCATTGCTTTGCGTGACCGCCCAAGCGTCGATGGTAATGCTTCCGGCTGCAACCGGAACCGACCGGATCTTGGCCCGCGCCGGGCGGGATCAGACCAGGTCTTTTCGGACCAGTTTGTTCAGACCAGGTCATTGATGACGAGCGTCTGGTCCCGCCCGGGACCGACGCCGACCGCCGACACCGGGGCGCCGGAGAACTCCTCCAACGCCCTGATGTAGTCCTTCGCGGTGCCGGGCAGGTCGGCGAACGACCGGACGCCGGAGATGTCCTCGTGCCAGCCGGGCAGGTCGGTGTAGATCGGCTTGGCGTGGTGGAACTCGGTCTGGGTCATGGGCATCTCGTCGACCCGTTCGCCGCCGATGTCGTAGCCGACGCAGATGGGCACCCGGTCGAAGCCCGACAGGACGTCCAGCTTGGTGAGGAAAAGGTCGGTCAGGCCGTTGACCCGCACCGCGTAGCGGGCGATTACGGCGTCAAACCAGCCGGTGCGCCGTGCCCGGCCGGTCGTCACGCCGAACTCCCCGCCAATGCGGCGCAGCTCCTCTCCGACCTTGTCGTCCAGTTCGGTGGGGAAGGGGCCGGCGCCGACCCGGGTCGTGTAGGCCTTGATGATGCCGATCACCCGACTGATCCTCGTCGGGCCGATGCCGGCGCCGGTGGCCGCGTAGCCGGCGGTCGGGTTCGATGACGTGACGAACGGGTAGGTGCCGTGATCGACGTCGAGGAGAGTGCCCTGGGAGCCTTCGAGCAGCACGACCTTGCCCGCGCGCAGCGCCCGGTCGAGAATCAGGCCGGTGTCGGCGATGTGGGGTTGGAGGCGTTTCGCGTAGTCGGCGTACTCCTCGACCACCTCGTCTAGCTCGATCCGGCGCCGGTTGTAGACCTTGGCCAGGACCTGGTTCTTCTCCCGCAGCACCAGTTCGAGCTTCTTGTGGAAGATGCCCGGGTCGAGGAGATCCTGCACTCTGATGCCCGTACGGGCAACCTTGTCGCCGTAGGTGGGACCGATGCCGCGACCGGTGGTACCGATCCGCGCCTTGCCCAGGTATCGCTCGATGACCCGGTCCAGCGCCCGGTGATGGGGCATGATCAGGTGGGCGTTCGCGCTGATCAGGAGCCGGGAGACGTCGATGCCGCGGGCGGTGAGCCCGTCCATCTCGGCCAGCAGCACGCCCGGGTCGATGACGACCCCGTTGCCGATCACGGGAACGCAGTCGGCTCGCAGCATGCCACTGGGAATCAGGTGGAGCGCGTAGCTCTCCGCCCCGATGACCACGGTGTGGCCGGCGTTGTTGCCACCCTGGTATCGGACGACGTAATCGACGGCGCCGCCCAAGAGGTCGGTCGCCTTTCCTTTTCCCTCGTCGCCCCACTGGGCACCGATGAGGACAAGAGCAGGCACCGGGCGAGGTTACTAGGGATGGCGGGGCCGTGGGGCCGGCTGCGGCGTCCTCGCTGGCCTCCACCACCGACGCGGCCTGATGAACTCACTGTCAGGTGAAGCCGAGCTCACTGGCGGTGACGGGATCGCTGTCGGTCAGGAACGTCCGGCAGCGGGTGGCCTCCTCGGCCTCCCCGATGGCCGCGGCCGCCCGGACGAGAGCGGCGAGTGAACGCAGGAACCCGCGGTTGGGTTCGTGTGACCAGGGGATCGGCCCGTTGCCCTTCCAGCCCGAGCGGCGCAGGGCGTCGAGGCCGCGGTGATAGCCCGTGCGGGCGTAGGCATAGGCCTCGACGGGTCGTCCGCCGGTGAGCGCGAGCTCGGCGAGCGCGGCCCAGGGCGCGCTGAACGCGGGCAGCCGGGCGGCGACGGCATCCGGCGGATCACCGGCGGCCAGCGCCTCGGTCGCGGCCGCGTCGGAGGGCAGGAGCGTCGGCGGCGGACCGGAGAGCAGGTTGGGCTTTCCCGAGGCGGACGGCGTCGTCATGAGTGCATCCTGCCCGACGACTGGCCGCACACGTCATGGAGGTCACCCCGGACGCGCCCGCCCTGCGCGCACGGTGACCGGGTCGGTCAGGCCCTGACGCTGACGTTCCACAGATTCTGGCCGACGACCCCGGGTTGACCGTCGTTCACCCGGGTGAGGTACGAGTACAGCGCGGCGATGCCCTGCGACTGCGGTCCGAACTTGCCGTCGACGGTGAGTACGAAGCCCTTCTGGCGCATTCTGTCCTGCCAGACGAAGGCCTCCGGGCGGACGTCGTCGCTGAGGGACGCGTCGAGGACCGTGCCCCTGAACGAGCCGTCCCCCATCTCCCGGCGAGCCCGGT
>NZ_CDWRCK010000031.1:0-23491 GCF_977927595.1 Frankia sp. CcWB3 | reverse complement strand
AAGAAACTCACGACCCTGGAGTCCGCGGCGGAGCGGCTTGCCCGTCTCACCCCGGCTATCCCGGGTTGAGGGTCGTCCCAGGCGGCTGGGGCATCGGGTAGCCGGCCTCGGCCGCCCGGGCATGCCCCGCGCGCAGCTCCCGGTCCAGCGATGCCAGCTGACCGTGTGCCCCGCCGCGCAGCGATCGGCCGGCCAGTCGCGGGCGAGCGGCCATCTCATCGGGCGACGGCGGCGTGTACCGCCCGCGCAGGTATTCCCCGATCCACCGGGCCTGGGCAGCCGCGAGCTGCGCGGGACCCGCGACATGGAACAGCCAGGGAACCTCGAGATCGAAGACCTCGCCGAAACGGGCCGAGCCCGTCCCGGCCGGACCCAGCCGCGCCGCCGGGCCGGTGAGCACCACGGCCTCGAAAACGCCGAGTGGGTGGGCTGCGTCACCCGGGCGTGCCTCGTTACCCGGGTGGGGACCGCCGTGCACCTCAAAAGGCGGACCGTGCGTGGCGGCTCCGACCAGGCGTAACGTATTAGGAGTAACGGCGACGACACGATCAGTCAGACCGTGCGTGGCGAGTTCGGCGAGGGACGGCGGCGGCGTGGGGCCGTCGGAGAACGCGGTGACGATCAGCCCACCGTCGGCGAGTGTGATCGTCGCGGCGGTTCCGGCGGCATTGAGACCGAGGACGGCGGCACGGGGAAGACCTGGCACGTCGGGGGACTCTAGCGGCGCGGTGATGGATCCCGCGCACTACGGTTGAAGACATGAGCGTTGTTAAGATCAACGTATTGACCGTGCCCGCGGAGCTGCGAGACACCCTGGAGAAGCGGTTCGCCGGCCGCGCCGGCATGGTGGAGCAGGCCGACGGGTTCGAATGGTTCGAGCTGCTGCGCCCGATCGAGGGCACGGACACCTACCTCGTCTACACCCGTTGGCGTAGCGAGGAGGACTTCCAGAAGTGGCAGTCCTTGCAGGCGTTCGGCGAGGGCCACCGGCAGGCTGCGGCCGGTCAGGGCGCTCCCGCGGGCCACGGGGCCCCGGCGGGGGGGCAGGGTGCCCCCGCGGCCACCGCGGCCACGCTGTGGTCGTTCGAGGTGGTGCAGACTGCCGCCCCCGCCTCGAGCTGACCCGCGCCCGGCGGCGCACCCCGGATGAGACGAGTGGTACGCCCGGATCTACCGGTGTTGCGGATGGTTGGTCGGTGCCCGACTTAGGGTGATTGCAGAGTGGCCTCGGGGGCGCGTCGAGCTTTTCGCCCGTCAAGTGTTGTGACGGATCGGCCACGCCCCCACACTGATCGGTGTGGCCCGAGTACTCGCTGTTGCGAATCAGAAGGGCGGCGTTGCCAAGACGACCTCCGTGTCGAGTCTCGGTGCCGCGCTGTGCGAGCTGGACCGTCGGGTCCTGCTGGTCGATCTCGACCCACAGGCATGTCTGACCTTTTCGCTCGGGCTGGATCCGGATGCCCTCGAACTGTCGGTGCACGACGTCCTGCTGGGACGGTTGTCCGCCGGCATCATCATCACCAGGACACCGGACGGCACCGATCTGCTGCCCGCGACCATCGAGCTGGCGGGTTGTGAGGCGGTGCTGCTGTCACGCACCGGGCGGGAGCACGCGCTGCGGCTCGCCCTCGCCGAGATTGTCGACGAGTATGACTTCATCCTCATCGACTGCCCGCCCTCCCTGGGCGTGCTCACCATCAACGGGTTGACGGCGGCGGACGAGGTCATCGTGCCGCTGCAGTGCGAGACGTTGTCCCACCGCGGCGTCGGCCAGCTGTTGGACACGGTGCACGACGTGCAGCGGCTGACCAATCCCGGCCTGCGGGTCCGCGGCGTGCTGCCGACCCTGTTCGACGGTCGCACGGCGCACTGCCGGGCGGTGCTCGCCGACGTCTCCGCCCGGTACGACATCGCGGTGCTGGCGCCGCCGGTAGCCCGCTCGGTGCGCTTCGCCGAGGCGCCGGGAACGGGGCGGTCCATCCTGACGACCGCACGGCGCTCCAAGGGGGCCGAGGCCTACCGGTCGCATGCCCGGGCCATCGCCGGGGTCGCGGGGGTGGGCACGGCCGCCGGCATCGCTGACATCGCCGGCATCGCTGACCCTGCCGGGACCGCGGTTGGGCAGGCCGCCGAAACCGTTGACGGCCCGGGGACCACCTCGCCCGGTCGGCGGCAACGCCCTCGGGAGGGGGACGGCCGGCCCGTGGGCATGCGGGACCATTCCCGCCCACCGGCGCAGGTCGGCGAACCGGCCTGCGCCGGAGAGGTGCGGGTGTGAGTCGACGGTGAACGAGCTCGGGTGGACACCCGGCCGGGTGCCGGGCGGGACACAGGCGCCGGGACAGGCGCAGGACCGGGCGACGGCCGGGTTCGACCGGCTGCGTCCGCGTGGCACCCGAGCTCCCGTGATCACTCCGGTCCGCGCGAGATCGACGGTGGGTCGGGACGCGCATGGAAAGCGTGCGTTGTATAGCGGCGTTCGCCCCGTGACACCGCCGAACACCAGCCTGACCGTCAGCTGCTCCCGATGCGGGCAGACCAGCTCCCTCGGCGCCTGGCACGCGCTGCGCGTCCTGACGCCGAGCGTCCATCTACCGCTGGTCCGACTCCGGCATCCCTCGTTGGTGCGCTGTCCCTCGTGCCGGCGGCTGAGCTGGGTCCGGTTGGGTCTGCATTTTCGGCCCGCGGGCTGACGACACCCGCGGGCCGGCGACACCCGCGGGTACGCGGGGCCGCCGGGGTGTCAGGCCGACTCGGCTCGAGGCGGCGCGTCGGCCGCGGCCTCGGTACCGTCGCCGGCCTCCCGCATCGTGCCCGTGCCGCGGCCACGGTCGCCCCGACGCCGGTGCCGGCGTCGGGGCGACTCCTCGGCCTCGACGCCCGTCTCCGAGGCCAGTGCGGAGACGACGCGGGCGGTGTCGGTGTCCGTGTCGGTGAGCGGGGCGGTCCCGGTGAACTCGACCAGCCCGGTCTGCCCGGCACCGTCCACCACGGGTGGGCCGGCCTTCCGGCCGTCCTCGTCGACCGGGTCCGCCGGGTCCGCGGCGATGGCCAGCCCCGAGGCCGCGGCCGCCGCACCACCGCCGCGGGTGCGCCGACGGGCGCGAGTCCGGGTCGGCACCGCCGCCGGCTCGGAACGGTCCTGGTCACGCCCGGTCCGCGAGCCGCGGCGCCCGCCGCGGCCGGACTCCCCGAGATCCTCGATGTCCTCGGCCGCGAGCCCGGCGCGGGTCCGCGCCGCGTGCGGCAGGGTGCCCTTCGCGCCCGCCGGGATGCCGAGCGCCTCGTACAGGTGGGGAGAGGTGGAATAGGTCTCCACCGGACCGTCGAACGGCAGGGCGAGCGCCTTGTTGACGAGCGTCCACCGCGGCAGGTCGTCCCAGTCGACGAAGGTGATGGCCACCCCGCTCTCGCCCGCCCGACCGGTGCGGCCGATGCGGTGCAGGTAGACGTTCTCGTCTTCGGGGCACTGGTAGTTGACCACGTGGGTGACACCGTTGATGTCGATGCCCCGGGCGGCCACGTCGGTGGCGACCAGGACGTCGATCTTGCCGGAGCGGAAGGCGCGCAGCGCCTGCTCGCGCTGGCCTTGGCCCAGGTCGCCGTGCACCGCCGCGGCCGCGAAGCCGCGCTTGGCGAGGTCCTCGGCGACCTTGTCCGCGGTGCGCCGGGTCCGTACGAACACCATGGCGAGCCCCCGGCCGCCGGCCTGCAGGACCCGGGCCAGCACCTCCATCTTGTCCAGCGCGTGGGCGCGGAAGACGTGCTGACGGGTGGTCGGGACCGTGCGCCCCTCGTCCGGCTGTTCCGCGCGGACGTGCACGGGCCGCTTCATGAACCGCCGGGCCAGGGAGATGACCGGGCCGGGCATGGTCGCGGAGAACAGCATCGTCTGCCGCTCGGTCGGCAGCTGCGACATGATGCGCTCGACGTCCGGCAGAAAGCCGAGGTCGAGCATCTCGTCGGCCTCGTCGAGCACCAGGGTGCCGACGCTGGCCAGGTCGAGCACGTGCTGGCGGGCGAGGTCCAGCAGGCGGCCGGGCGTGCCGACGACGATGTCGACCCCGGCGCGCAGCGCGGACAACTGCGGCTCGTAGGCACGCCCGCCGTAGACGGACAGCACCCGCAGGCCACGGCGGGCGCTGGCGCGGGTGACGTCCGCGGTCACCTGGACGCACAGCTCACGAGTGGGCACCACGACGAGGGCCTGTGGACGGCCGTCGGCACCCTCCTCGGCCGCCAGCACCGTCTGTACCACCGGGATGCCGAACGCGAGGGTCTTGCCGGTGCCGGTGCGGGCTTGCCCGATGATGTCGTTGCGGGCCAGGGCGAGTGGGAGCGTCAGCTCCTGGATGGGGAAAGCGTGCACGATGCCCGCTTCGGTCAGCGCCGAGACGGTCTCGGCGCGCACGCCGAGCTCCGCGAAGGTCGGCGCCGCCGGGGACCCGGGGGTGGAGGGGGCGGTTTGTGGCTCGTAGGGAGTTAGATCATCCGTGGGTACTTCAGCTGTGACGGACAGCGGGACGCTCCTGGTCTTCTCTGAGCGGTGTCTACGCTGAACCCGCTCGCGGTGAGCCGCGCGGCGCCCGCGACCCGAAAATCATGTGCCCCGGTGCCCTCGATGGCAACTCTGGGTGCACAGGTGACGAGGCGACGCCTGCTACACGGCGGCCGAGGTGACATAACGACCCCTGGCTACTCCCCAGTATAGCCGGTGTAACCCCGGGTGGGGGCTCCTTAGCAGGAGTGTTTGCCGACAGCGACTGCGGCGGGTGTCAGAATCGCGCCTGTGGCACAGACGACACGGACTCCGGCCGGCCCGGCGACACCCATCGCCATCACCACCCCCGGTCAGGTAGGTGACTTTGACAATCGGGTGCCCCCGTCCCCGGATGCCGGACCCGCGCCGACCGTGGATCAGGCGACCGTGGATCTACTGGGCCTGCTCGCCTACGGCGAGCTGACCGCCTTCGAGCGCATGGCCACCGACGCGCGGATGTCACCGACTGTTGCCGACAAGATCGCCCTGGCGAAGATGGCCGCCGCTGAGTTCGCCCATTTCCAGGCCATCAGCGACGAGCTGGACCGGCTCGGCGTCGACCGGGAGCTCGCGATGGCCCCGTTCATCGCGCCACTGACCGCCTTCCACAACTCGACCGCTCCGGCCGACTGGCTGGAGAGCCTCGTGAAGGCCTACGTGGGGGACAACATCGCGGCGGACTTCTATCGCGAGATCGCGGCGCGGCTTCCGTCACCGTCGCGCGAACTGGTTCTGAAGGTGCTCGACGACACCGGGCACGCAGCCTTCGCGGTCGAGCGGGTGCGCGCGGCGATCAGCGCCAACCCGACGGTGGCCGGGCGGCTGGCGCTGTGGGCCCGTCGGCTCGTCGGTGAGGCGCTCACGCAGGCCCAGCGGGTCGGAGTCGATCGCGACGCGCTCACCGGGCTGTTGGTCGGGGTCGGCGACCTGGAGGCGCTGGCGGCGATCTTCAACCGCATCATGTCGGCGCATGGCCGGCGGATGGCGTCGCTGGGCCTGTCCGCCTGATCCGGGCCCGCCGACCGGCGCGGCGACGCCGGTCGGCTCCCCGGTGGGCCGGCCGCCGGCCCGCTGCCGGTGGTCGGCCGGGACCTAGACGGCGCCGAAGCCCACCCGTCGGGTCGTGGTCGCGGCGATCTCCACGTAGGCCAGCGACGCGATCGGCATTATCACCTGCCGGCCCTTGTCGTCGACGAGGGTCAGCACCCCGTTGTCGGCCTTGACCGCCTCATTCACCAGCGCGGCGACAGCCTCCGGGGACTGGCTGCTCTCCAGCACCAGCTCCCGACTGACCTGCCGGACGCCGATCTTGACCTCCACCCGATGACCTCCGCCTTCGTCGGACCTACCGCCGGCGGACGAGAGCCGCCGATCTTGAATCACCGCCCACACTATGGCTTCCGGGACTTCTCCACCGCGGCAGGGGCGGCGTGTTCGCTCCGGGCACACCCGCTCACCCGACAAACGCTCGCCCGGTACACCCGGTACACCGGACGACGTCAGCCGGTGGGGGGCACCTCCTCGTGCGGCTCCGTGTTCGTGCGCGTGGCATCCCGGTGCTCCTGGCGGGGGTAGCCGCCGATGCCGCGCCAGGCCAGCTCCACCATCGACTCGATGGCCCGTTCCTTTTCCACGGTGGCACCGCGGACCAGCCACCAGCGCGACGCCGTCTCGGCCAGCCCGACCAGCCCGACCGCGAGCAGGTCGGCCTCGTCCTGGGGCAGCCCGGTGTCGGCGACGATCGTCGCGGCGATGGCCCGCACGCACTGGGCGAAGGCGGTCTCGATGCGCTGGCGGACCGCGGGCTCGTTGCGCAGGTCCGACTCCAGCACGAGCTGGTGCGCCCCAGAGGGGTCGTTGACGAAGTCGAAGTACGCTCGGATGGACCGGGCGATGCGCGCGTGGTTGTCCGAGGTGGAGGCGAGCGCGTCCTGGACGCTTGTCACCAGCTGGGTGGCGTGCTCGTCGAGCAGCGCGAGATAGAGCTCGAGCTTGCCGGGGAAGTGCTGGTACAGCACCGGTTTGCTGACGCCGGCCCGCTCAGCGATCTCGTCCATCGCCGCTGCGTGGTAGCCCTGGGCGACGAAGACCTCGCGGGCGGCTCCCAGAAGCTGGAAGCGGCGCGCGGTGCGGGGGAGCCGGGGAGCCCTGCCCGGTCGTGTGTCGGGCGGGGCTGGCTCGGCGGTCACCGGCGCACCTCCTGGCTGATGGCGCACCTCCTGGTTGATGCGGTCAACAGTACCCGCGGGGTCCGACCGGCCGGCGTTCGTCGAAACGGAACCAGCCGGCCTGCCCGTCGCTCGCGCGGGGTGGCGCCGGGTCAGCGGTAGTCGGGTCAGCGGTAGTCGTCGTCCTCGTCGGTCTCGACCACGATGCTCTGCTCGACGACGTCGTACTCGTCGGCCTCGACGGGTGGTGCCGAAGGTAGCCAGCGCGGCGCCGGGTCGGCCGGACGTATCTCCCGGGCCTGCTCGACGGCGTCGGCGTCGGGCGCCTCGATCGGGAGATCGGATGCCGGAAGGTCGGTGGGTGCTCCCATGGGGACGTCCTCCTGCGCTCGTCGTTACGGCGACCCGCTGGGACGGGCGCCGGAAATGGACGATCCGAACCTGTCCAGGGTCCGGATCGCGATGTTCCCGGAACGGGTGGTCCTCACGCGCCATCGGCCGGGCCGGCCTCGTCACGGACGTGGCGGTGGTGTCCGTCACTCATCCCACTCCCGGCTCCCGCGCCGTTCCCGGCTCCGTGCCCCGCTCGCACCAGGCTTCCCGTCCTGGGTACGTTCCGCCCTCCTGCACATATATCCCCCGCCGGCCATCGGTGTTCTCCGGCGTGTCTCCAGGGCGGCTGGTGCCCTGGAGATTTTCGCCTGCTGATAGGTTCAAGCTTTTCGCCTGTCTGGCTTACTCGTGGGCTTCCGGTGGGACACCATAGGGGTACGTGACGTGAGGGGCGAACATGCGTGCGACCTGGAAGGGCGTGATCTCCTTCGGCCTGGTGTCCATCCCGGTGAGGCTCTACTCGGCGACCCAGGAACGGGATGTCGCGTTTCACCAGGTTAGACGGTCAGATGGGTCTCGTATCCGATACCGGAGAGTGGCGGAGGCCGACGGGGACGAGGTCAACTACGCCGACATTGCCAAGGGCTACGAGCTGCCGGACGGGGAGACCGTCGTACTCACCGACGAGGACTTCGCGAATCTCCCGCTGTCCACCTCCCGGGCGATCGACGTGCTGGAGTTCGTCCCGTTGGAGCAGGTCGACCCGATCTACTTCGCGAAGAGCTACTACGTCGAGCCCGACCGCACCGGCGCCAAACCCTACGTTCTCCTTCGCGACGCGCTGGCCGCCTCGGGCCGTGTCGCGCTGGTGAAGATAGCCCTGCGGCAACGCGAGCAGCTCGCGACGCTCCGGGTGCGTGGCGGCGTCTTCGTCCTGGAGACCATGGTCTGGCCGGACGAGGTGCGGCAACCGGACTTTCCGTTCCTCGAGGAGGACATCGCGGTGCGCCCGCAGGAGCTGTCGGTGGCCGCCTCGCTCATCCACACCCTGGCAGCCGACTTCGACCCCACCAGGTACACCGACAACTACCGTGAGGCCCTGCAGGCCGTGATCGACGCGAAGGTCGCCGGTCGCGAGGTTGTGGCCTCGCCGGGCGGGCTGGCCGGCGAGCCGGTCGGCGACCTCATGGCGGCGCTGCGCGCGAGCATCGCCGCCGCCCGCGCCGGACGGCCCGGCGAAGCGGCTGTGGCTGGTGGTGCGGCCGTGGCAGGTGGTGACGCGGGGCCCGCGGCGGCCGGGGTTACCGACAAGGCGGCGGCCGGGGTCACCGGCAGGGTACCCGACGACAAGGGGCCCGATGGGCGGCGGGGCGGCCGTACCTCTTCGGTCAAGGATGCCTCGTCGGCCCCGGGCACGAGGTCGACCGCCCGGAAGACGCCGTCCTCGACGAAGAGCACCGCGAAGACGAACGCCACGAAGACGCCGCCCGCCAAGACCTCCGCGGCCAAGACCACCTCCTCGAGGACGGCCTCAAGGACGCCGACCTCGAAGACGCCCCCGACGCGGCGATCCGCCTGAGGACCTGAGGAGCGGCCCCGGCGCGGGAGCCGGGGGCAGGTGGCGGCGGGGAACAGGTCCGTTAGGTGCCGTGGGGCTGGTTGCCGTGGGGCCGGTGGGTACCGGGCGGTCAGCGACGGAAGGCGTCCTTCGCCTTCTCCCCGGCGTTCTTGAGGTCGGCGACGCCGCGTTCTCCCCGGCCCTCCGCCTGCAGGTCCCGGTTCTCGGTGGCCTTGCCGGCCTGTTCCTTGGTCCGCCCGCGGAGCTCCTGCACCTTGTTCCTGACCTTGTCAGTGAAGGACACTGCACTCAACTCCTCCCTGTATGTGCGGCGGTTCGGAAGAGGTCTACCCGTGGCGGCCGAGGGAACACTCCGGGGACGCCGTGCGCTGTACTGAAGGGCTGACCGTCGCGATGCCCGATATGCACCCGCGATGAGGGACCTCCCGGCGGATGGCCCAAAACCGGCGAGGCCGCGTCGCGCTGTGGCATCGTCGAAGGACGACACCGAACGCGAGGAGCAAGCGTGTCCCTTCCGCCCCTGGTCAACCCCGCCGAGGGGCTGACCGTCGATGAGATCCGCCGGTACTCTCGACATCTGATCATTCCGGATGTCGCCGTGGACGGCCAGAAGCGGCTGAAGAACGCCAGGGTGCTGGCGGTCGGTGCCGGTGGCCTCGGCTCGCCGACGCTGATGTACCTGGCCGCCGCCGGCGTCGGGACGCTGGGCATCGTCGAGTTCGACACCGTCGACGAGTCGAATCTGCAGCGTCAGATCATCCACGGCCAGTCCGACGTCGGCCGCTCGAAGGCGGAGTCGGCCCGCGACTCGGTTCGCAACATCAACCCGTACGTGAACGTCGTCCTGCACGAGACCCGGCTGGACGCCTCCAACGTCATGGAGATCTTCAGCGGGTACGACCTCATCGTCGACGGCACGGACAACTTTGCCACCCGCTACCTGGTCAACGACGCCGCGGTGCTGCTCGGCAAGCCCTACGTCTGGGGTTCGATCTACCGCTTCGACGGCCAGGCCAGCGTCTTCTGGGCTAAGCACGGACCGTGCTACCGCTGCCTCTACCCGGAGCCGCCGCCTCCCGGCATGGTCCCCTCCTGCGCCGAGGGCGGGGTGCTGGGTGTGCTGTGCGCCTCCATCGCCTCCATCCAGACCACCGAGGCCATCAAGGTGCTGACCGGGATCGGTGATCCGCTGGTCGGTCGGCTGATGGTGTATGACGCCCTGGAGATGACCTATCGGTCGATCAAGGTCCGCAAGGACCCGGAGTGCCCGTTGTGCGGGAAGAATCCGTCGATCACCGAGCTGATCGACTACGAGGCGTTCTGCGGGGCGGTCTCGGAAGAGGCGCAGTTGGCCGCCGCCGGCTCGACGATCACCGCGGGCGAGCTCAAGAGCTGGCTGGACGCCGACGAGCCGATCGAGCTCGTCGACGTCCGTGAGCCGGCCGAGTGGGAGATCGTCCGGATCCCCGGCGCGCGCCTGATCCCCAAGGGGGACCTGCCCGCGCATCTCTCCGAACTGCCGCAGGACCGTCGGGTGGTCGTCTACTGCAAATCCGGGGTGCGCTCGGCCGACGCGCTCGCCACGCTGAAGGGCGCCGGCTTCTCCTCGGCCGTGCACGTCCAGGGTGGCGTGACCGCGTGGGCGACCCAGGTCGACAAGTCGCTGCCGGTCTACTGAGCGCCGGACGAGCCACGGAGCCTGGATGAGCCACGGGGAGCCTGGATGAGCGGGCCCGGCGTGACGCGCCGCCGGCGAGCCTCTCCGCCGGGCTCGGTACCCGGATCTCGCTCGGCGGCGCGCCGGGTCCGCACGCCCTCGAGGTGCTGGACGCGGTGGCGCGCATCCCGCCGGGCAAGGTGATGACCTACGGTGACGTGGCCGAGTACGTCGGCGCCGGGTCGGGGCGCACGGTCGGAGCCGTGCTGTCCCGATTCGGCGACGAGGTGCCCTGGCACCGGGTGATCCGGGCGACCGGGGAACCGAACCCGGCCGCACCGGTCGAGGCCCTGCGCCGGCTCGTCGCCGACCGGACGCCGCTGCGCCCCGGAGGCGACCGGGTCGATCTCGCCGCGGCCCGGTGGGACGGTTCTCCGGCCTGACCGCCCGCGGGCCCGGTCAGCGGGCGGCCATGCCGCCGTCGGCCAGATAGACGCTGCCCGTGACCAGGGAGGCCCGGTCGGACAGCAGGAAGACGACGACCTCGGCCACCTCGTCGACCGTGCCCAGTCGGTTGATCGGCGAGAACAGCGCGGCTCCGCGCCGCGGCCGGCCGTCGGCGTGCAGCCGCGGGGTGTCCACGAAGCCCGGCGCCACCGCGTTCACCCGGATGCCGCGGGTGGCGTAGTCCAGGGCGGCCGTCTTGGTCAGCCCGATGACCCCGTGCTTCGCGGCGACGTAGGGCGCCGACCCGGCGAACCCGACCACCCCGAGCACCGAGGCCATGTTGACGATCGAGCCTCCGCCGTTGCGCAGCATCGCCGTGATCTCGGCCCGCATGCTGTAGAAGACGCCGGAGAGGTTGACGTCCAGCACCCGCTGCCAGTCCTGTGCCGGGGTGGTCTCCACCGGCTCGCGCCCCGCGCTCACTCCCGCGTTGTTCACTGCCAGGTCCAGCCGTCCGAAGGTGCCGACGGTGACCTGGACGGCGCGTTCGAGCGAGTCGGGATCGGTGACGTCCGCCTCCAGGGCGAGCGCCTCCCCGCCACCGTCCTCGATCGTCGCCACCACCTCCTTGGCAGCGTGCGCGTCGAGGTCGGTGGCGACGACCCGGGCGCCCGCTCTCGCCAGTCGGCGGGCGCAGGCGGCGCCGATGCCGGATCCCGCCCCGGTCAGGAGCGCGACCTTGTCGCTGCACTCGGTCATGACTGAGGACACTGCCACGTCCTGACGCGCACGCGTGAGAGGTCCCCCGAGTGTCCCGGTCCCCGAGTGTCCCGGTGATGACCGAGTGTCCCGGTCGTCGACACACCGCGGGGCCGGCGGAGTCGGCGGAGTTGTCGGACCCACGTGATGTGCTTTGCCCGTGGTCGTCCTTCCTGCCCCCGCACCCGCCGCCCCGCGTCCCGGCTACCGGCTGGTCGCCGCCCCGGTCGCGCCGCCGCGCCCGCTCGTCCTGGATGCGGCGCAGCGCGCGGTGGTTGAGCACGGCGGCGGGCCGCTGCTGGTGCTCGCCGGGCCCGGCACCGGGAAGACGGCCACGCTCGTCGAGGCGGTCGCCGCGCGGATCGAAGCCGGGGCGGATCCGCGGTCGATCCTGGTCCTCACCTTCAGCCGGCGAGCTGCCGGCGAGCTGCGGGAGCGGATCATCGCACGGCTCGGTGCCGAGGGCGGGGCCGGCGGAGGTCCCGGGGCGTGGACGTTCCACGCCTGGTGCCTGGCGCTGCTGCGCGCGCACGAGCGGCCGGCCCCGCCGGGCGGGCTCCGGCTGCTGTCCGGCCCGGAGCAGGATAGTTGGCTGCGCGATCTCATTGAGGGTTCCCGCGAGGACGGCCGGCCGGTCTGGCCCGAGCCGCTCGTGGGTTGCCTGCGCACCCGCGGTTTCACCGAGGAGGTGCGGGCGCTGCTGGCCCGCGCCCGCGAGGTCGGGCTCGAACCGGTCGCGCTGGCGCAGCTCGCCCGGCGTACCGGCCGCCCGGACTGGGCCGCCCTCGCCGAGTTCTACGAGATGTACCTCGACGTGTTCGGGTTCGAGGGGGCGGTCGACTACACCGATCTCGTCCACCGGGCCGTGGTCGTCGCCGAGAGTGCCGAGGGGGGCGCCTGGCTGCGTGGGCGCTACCGGCACGTCTTCGTCGACGAGTACCAGGACACCGATCCGGCTCAGGAACGCCTGCTGGGGGCGGTGGCCGGCGGTGGTGGCAACCTCGTCGTGCTGGGCGACCCAGACCAGTCGATCTACGCCTTCCGGGGGGCCGAGGTCGCCGGCCTGCTGGGCTTCCCGGCCCGGTTCCTCCGCCTTGACGGCGAGCCGGCGCCGATCGTCGCGCTGCGGCGCTGTCGGCGGATGGCCCCGGCCCCGCTGGCGGCGAGCCGGCACGTGGCCCGGCGAATCCCGGCCGCCGGGCTGCCGGCGGCCGCGATCCTGGCACACCGCGACCTCGTCGGGCGCGTCGACGCCGACGCCGGCCAGGTGCAGGCCCGCACGTTCCTGGGCGCTGGCGCGGAGGCCGAGTCGGTGGCCGACCTGCTCCGTCGCGAGCATCTGGAGAACGGCGTCGCCTGGGACGCGATGGCGGTCCTGGTCCGCACGGCCGAGCGGATCGGCCGGTTGCGCCGCGTGCTGGCCACCGCCGGCGTTCCGGTCAGCGTCGACGGTGACGACCTGCCGGTCGCCCAGGAGCCGGCCGCCGCCCTGCTCCTGCTGGCGCTGCGCTGCGCGGAGGATCCGGCCGGGGCGCTCACCGTCGACGCGGCGCGCACCCTGCTCACCTCGCCGCTCGGTGGAGCGGACCCGGCCGGGCTGCGGGCGCTGGGCCGGGCGCTGCGCGCCTTCGAGCGCGACGCGGGGTCCGAGTATCCGGCGCCGTCGGCGGAGCTGTTGCGGGCGGCGATCGCCGAGCCCGACCACTGGCTGGCGACGATCCCCGACGACCTGGCCGGGCCGGTCCGGCGGGTCGGCGGTCTGCTGCGGACGGCCGGTCAGGCGTTGCGGGACTCCTCGGGCGCCCCGGAGGACGCCCTGTGGGCGCTGTGGTCGGCGAGCGAGTGGCCGGCGCGGCTGCGATATGCCTCGGCGGCCGGGGGCGCCGCCGGGCGCGCGGCCGACCGTGACCTCGACGCCGTCGTGGCGCTCTTCGATGCCGTCACCCGGCTGGGCCAGCGGCGCGGGCCGGGCGGTGGCGTCGCCTCCCTGGTCGCGGAGCTCACCCGCCAGCAGATCGCCGGGGACGTCCTCGAGCCGGCCGGGGAGTCCGTGCGCCGCCGCGGGGTGCGGCTGCTGACCGCCCATCGCGCCAAGGGGCTCGAATGGGAGGTCGTCGCCGTCTGCGGAGTGCAGGACGGCACCTGGCCCGACTTGCGGGAGCGGCATTCGCTGCTCGGCGCGGAGCAGCTCGACGCGCCGTCCCGGGGCGGGTTGCGCCCGCCGCTGACCCGCCAGGACCTGCTCGCCGACGAACGTCGGCTGTTCTACGTCGCACTGACCAGGGCGCGGCGCCGGCTGATCGTCACCGCGGTGAACAGCCCCGAGGACGACGGCAGCCTGCCGAGCCGCTTCCTTGAGGAACTGGGTGTAGCGGTGGAGCATGTGCCCGGTCGCCAGGTCCGGCCGCTCACCCTGGTCGGCCTGGTCGCGACCCTGCGCCGGCTGGCGACGGAACCGGGCTCGAGCCCCGCGATGCGCTCCGCCGCGCAGGCCCGCCTCGCCGCGCTCGCCGCGGCACGGGACCAGGCGGGCCGGCCCCTGGTGCCGGCCGCGCACCCGGACACCTGGTGGGGGCTGCTCGACCCCACCACGTCGGATATTCCTGTCGTCCCGGTGGCCGGGCCGATCCGGCTGTCCGGCTCGTCGCTGTCGAGCATCGGCGCCTGTTCCCTGCGGTGGTTCCTCGAGCACGAGGCGCACGCGGTCACCCCGGCCTCGACCGCGCAGGGATTCGGCAAGGTGGTGCACGCCCTGGCGGACGAGGTCACGACCGGGCGGACCCCGGCCGACCTCGCCGCGTTCGACGCCCGGCTGAACACGGTGTGGCGGCAGCTGGACTTCGACGCCCGCTGGCGCTCCGATCAGGAGCGCGCGGCCGCCCGCGAGGCGCTCGCCCGCTTCCTGGACTGGCACGCCGCCGAGCGCGGTCGGTGCGTGATCGACGCGGAGGTCAGGTTCTCCTGCGACCTGCGGGTCGCCGGGCGGGACGTCCAGCTGCGCGGATTCATCGACCGGCTCGAACTGGACGAGGCCGGCCGGGTCCACGTCATAGACTTCAAGACCGGTCGGACCGCGGTCGCTCCTGCCGAGCTCGCCACCCACCCCCAGCTGGGCAGCTATCAGCTCGCCGTGCGGGCCGGCGCGCTCGACGATGTGCTCGCGGCCGCGGCGCCGGATCAGCCCCGGCCGGTGCCTGGCGGGGCGGAGCTCGTCCAGCTCCGGCGGGATGCCGGCGGTGCGGCGGCCGGCCCGCGGCTGCCGGGGGAGCGGCCTGGCCCGCCGGAGGTCCAGGCCCAGGATGCGCTGCCTCCCGACGGCGCGACCTGGATGGACGAGGTGCTCGACGCGGCGGTGCGCACCATCGACGCCGAGGCGTTCCGGCCGACGCCCGGCGACCACTGCACGCTGTGCACCTTCCAGACGAGCTGCTCCGCGCGGCCCGAGGGACGTCAGGTGGTCGAGTGAACCCGCGGGTGGAGCAGCCGGGCGCGGGCGCCCACGTGACGATTCCCCGCCAGCCGTTCCTGCCCGGTTTCGACGGCGGCGTCGACGGTGACCCGGCGGGCGGCGTCGCCGGTCCCCGGCTCGACCCGGATGACCTGCGCGACCTGCTGGAGGTCCCGTACACCGACGAGCAGATCGCCGCGGCCACCGCTCCGCTCGAACCGGGGGTCATCATCGCGGGCGCGGGATCCGGCAAGACCTCGGTGATGGCCGCGCGGGTGGTCTGGCTCGTCGCCACCGGGCAGGTGCGGCCCGACCAGGTGCTCGGACTGACCTTTACGACGAAGGCGACGGCGGAGCTGTCCGGTCGGGTGCGGCTGGCGTTGCGCAAGGCGTCGGCCGGGGCGGGCCCGGGTGGACCGGCCGCGGACGGCAAGGTGGACGGGGAGCCGACCGTCGCCACCTACCATGCCTTCGCCGGGCGGCTGGTCGTCGACAACGCCCTGCGGCTGGGGCTGGAGCCGGACCTCCAGCTGATCTCCGGCGCGGCCCGCTACCAGCTCGCCGCCCGGGTCGCCCGTTCCCACGGCGGGAAGGTGGAGGCGCTGACACGTTCGCTGGGCGCGCTCGTCGGCGAGCTCGTCGCGCTGGACGCCGAGATGAGCGAGCACCTGGTCGATCCGGCGGGCCTCGTCGCGTTCGACGGCGCGCTGCTCGCCGAGATCGACGCGGCGCTGCGGCGCGCCGAGCAGCGGCGGGGCACCCGGGGCGTCCGCCGGGAGCTGCGCCGGTGCGCGGCCGCAGCCCGGGGGCGCCGGGAGTTGGCCGCTCTGGTGGCGGAGTACCGGGCGGCCCGGCGGGAACGCGACGTCCTGGACTTCGGTGACCAGGTCACCTGTGCCGCGAGGCTCGCCGAGACCATGCCGGAGGTCGGTCGGGCCGAGCGGGCGCGGGCCGGTGTCGTCCTGCTTGACGAGTACCAGGACACCTCGGTGGCCCAGCGGCGGATGCTCACCGGCCTGTTCGGCGGCGGGCATCCGGTCACCGCCGTCGGCGACCCCTGTCAGGCGATCTACGGCTGGCGCGGGGCATCGGTGGCGAACCTCGACCACTTCCCCACGCACTTCCCCGGGGCCGATGGCACGCCCGCGGCCGTCTACGAACTGTCGGTGAACCAGCGCAGCGGCGGCCGGCTGCTCCGCCTCGCCAACACCGTCGCCGCACAGCTGCGGGCCCGTCACCGCGTCGTCGAGCTCCGCCCGCGGCCCGACGTGGCTGAGCAGGGCGAGGCGGTGGTCGCGTTGCACGTCAGCTGGGCCGATGAGGTGGCCTGGATCGCCGACCAGCTCCGCCGGGTGGTCGACGCCGGCACCGCTCCCGGCGGCATCGCCGTGCTGGTCCGGGCCCGTGGCGACATCCCCGCGCTGTTTACCGCGATGCAGGCGGCCGGGCTGCCCGTCGAGGTCGTCGGGCTGACCGGGCTGCTCATCGTCCCGGAGGTCGCCGAGATCGTGGCCATGCTGGAGGTGCTCGACTCGCCGACGGCGAACGCCGCGCTCGTCCGGCTGCTCACAGGGCCGCGGGTGCGGCTCGGCCCCCGGGATCTCGCCGCGCTCGGCCGCCACGCGCGCGAGGCGGCGCGGGTCCCGGACCCGGTCGGCGATCCGGACCTGCCGGGACGGTCCGATCCACTCGCCGAGGCGGTCGCCGACGTCGACCCCGCCGACGTCGTCGCCCTGTCGGACGTCCTCGACGACCCCGGGCCGGAGATGTCCGCGCCGGGGCGCGCCCGGGTGCGCCGGCTCGCCGCCGAGATCGCCGCGCTGCGTGGGCACGTCGGCGAGGGCCTGCTCGACCTGCTGCACCGAGTGGTCGCGACGATCGGGCTGGATGTGGAGCTCACGGCGACCGAGGTGGCGGTGCGGGCCCGGCGCCAGGAGAACGTCGCGGCCTTCCTGGACGTGGCCGCGGGCTTCACCGATCCCGACGGCACGAACTCCCTGCCCGCGTTCCTCGGATTCCTCCGGGCGGCGCGGGAGCACGAGCGGGGTCTCGACGTCGCCGGGCCGTCCGGGGCCGACGCGATCGCCCTGATGACGATGCATCGCTCCAAGGGCCTGGAATGGGAGGTCGTCGCCGTCCCGAACCTGACCAGCAAGGTGTTCCCCGACCTGACCGTGCGCGACCAGTGGACCACCTCCCCGGGCGTGCTGCCGATCCCGCTGCGCGGCGACACCGACGATCTGCCGGCGTTCACGGTCTCCGCCGAGAAGGCCGCCCTGGACGCTTTCCGGGCCGATGCCCGTCAGTACGCCGAGCGGGAGGAACGCCGGCTCGCCTACGTCGCGGTCACCCGGGCGAAGTCGCTGCTGTTCGCGAGCGGGCACTGGTGGGGACCCACCCAGAAGACCCCACGCGGTGCCTCGGTGTTCCTCGACGAGCTCGCCGAGCACGCCCGCACCGGCGGTGGGCGGGTCGACGTCTGGGCGCCGGAGCCGGCGGAGCGGACCAACCCGGCGCTGGCGACGCCGGAACGGTTCGCCTGGCCGATCCCCTACGAGCCGGAGCCGTACGCCCGGCGCCTCGCCGCGGCCGAGGGGGTCATGGCGCGGCTGGCCGCGCTGAGCGTACCGGGGGCGTCGGCGGAACCGGCCGGGGAACCGTTCGTCGACGATCCGGCCGGGGAACCGTTCGTCGACGATCCGGCCGGGATGACGGCGGCCGAGCGCGCCCTGCTCGCCGAGCTCGACCGGGAGGCCCGGCTGCTGCTCGCCGAGGAACGCGCGGCACGCCTCGCGCGGACCGATGTCGCCCTGCCGGCGAGCCTCACCGCGTCCCAGATCGTCCGGCTGCGCGCGGACCCGGAGGCGTTCGCCCGTGAGCTGGTCCGGCCGCTGCCGTGCCGTCCGGTGGCCGCGGCCCGGCGCGGCACCCGGTTCCACGCCTGGGTTGAGGAGATCTTCGACTACCGTGCACTGATCGACACCGAGGATCTGCCCGGCGCGGCCGACGCGGAGCTCACCGACGACGATCTGCGCTCGCTGCAGCAGGCGTTCCTGCGTACCGAGTACGGTGCCCGGCGGCCGTTCGCGATCGAGGAACCCTTCGAGCTCCGCCTTGCCGGGCGGATCGTGCGCGGTCGCATCGACGCCGTCTACGACCTCGGCGGCGGTCGCTGGGAGGTGGTCGACTGGAAGACCGGCCGGTCCGATGCCGACGATCTTCAGCTCGGGATCTACCGGCTGGCCTGGGCCCGGCTGCGGGGCGTCGACCCGAGCGCGGTCGACGCCGCCTTCCTGTACGTGCGCACCGGCGCCGTTGCCCGGCCCCCGACGTTGTCCGAGGAGGAGCTCGCTGACCTGCTCGCGAGTCCGAGCACCGGGCCCGCCGCGGGTCAGGCCCGCGGGTCGGCGAGGTCGACGGACAGCGCCAGGTGATCCGAGATGGGCACGCGGCGGGCCTGCACGGCGATGATCCTGCCTACCGGCCCGCGGGCCAGCACATGGTCGAGCTGCACCCGCGGGGAGTGCGCGGGGTAGGTGGGCGTCACCGCCAATCGGCGCCAGCGGGTGAGCGCGGCCGGTAGCCGGCCGGGCAGGTTCAGATCGCCCAGCAGGACCAGCGGTCCCGGGACGTCCGCGAGCCGGCGGGCCAGCCGGCGCAGTTGCACGGCGTTCCACCCCGGCACGAACGACAGATGGGTGTTGACCACGGTCAGCGGGCCCCCGGCCGACTCCACCCGCGCGGCGATCGCGGCCCGCGGCTCGTCGTCGAGCATGATCAGATGCCCCCGCCTGCCCGGACCCCCCGGTATCGCGATCGGGGACCGCACCGGCGCCCGGCCGAGGTCGATCACCCGCCACTCGCGGACGGGCAGCCGGCTGATCAGAGCGATGCCGTACGCTGGCTCGTCGTCCCGGCGCTGCCCGTCAGCCGGCCGCCAGCCCACGCCGGGCGTGCCGAAGACGGTGGGGACGAACCGCCAGTCGTCGTCGCCGGCTCCGATCACCGCCGCCGCCTCTGCGGCGAGGTCCAGCCCACCCGATCGTGGCTGGTCGAGATCGACCTCCTGGAGCCCGAGGACGTCCACGTCGAGAGCGGAGACGGCCGCGGCGAAGCGGGCGGGCTCGACCGTCCCATCCGTGAGCGACAGGCCGTGCATGATGTTGAAGGAGCCCAGCCGCACGCCTGGACCGTATCGGATGCGAGGTCCGTCACGGCCCGGGTGACCGACCCCGCACCGCCGCGAGACGGCGGGAGCCCGGGCCCCGGCCCTCGTCCGTGTCCTCGCGGACCGCGGCACTCACCGGGTCGGTGGCCACGTCCTCGGCAGCCCCGGCGCGCAGCACCAGTTCGAGATCGAAGCGGGTGTCAGGGTCCTCCAGGCATGGTCCGAACAGCTCGCGAAGCTGGTTGACCCGGTAGCGGACGGTCTGCGGATGGATGTGCAACCGCTCGGCGATCAGCCCGCGCTGACCCCGCAGGGTCAGCCAGTGCAGGAGGGTCTCGGCCAGCCGTTCCCTGGTCCGGCAGGGCAGCCCGTCGAGGGGAGCGAGCCGGCGGGACGCAAGGTCGGTGATAAGCCCGGGGTCGCTGGCCAGCAGCAGGGCGCTGAGATGTTCGTCGGTGAACAGGGGGTCGGCCGCGGCGATGCCGCGAAGCCGCCCGGCGCTCCGGGCATCGCAGGCGAACCTCGCCCGCGCCGCGCTCGCCGCCGCCTGCCCCCACGGCACGGCCGGTCCCACCACCGCGGCGAGCCCGGCGAGCTGTCTCGCCAGTGCCGCCCGGGTGGCCGCCCGCTCGGTCGAGCCGACGAACATCCAGATGTCTCCCCCCTGCACGGCGCGCGGGCAGCCCGAGGGCAACCGGGAGGGGAGCGAGCCTGCCCAGGGGTCGGCCTCGTGGTTGCCCTCGCTATCAGCCGGGTGGGTGCCCGGATGGCCGGCCGGGTGGGTGGCCGCGGAGCCGGTCGGGGCGGGGACGAGCACGGCGGCCAGCCGGCCGGGCAGCCGCACGCTGCCGGAACGGGCGACCTGCGCGATCGCCCCGCCGGTCGCGCCGGACAGCAGCATCTCGCCCAGCCGGTCCCACAGCCGCTCCAGTTCACCGGCCGCGGTGTACTGCTCGGACGCGTAGCCCTCGGCGGAGGCCGCGGAGATGCCGTCGATGTAGGCGAACATCATCTCGGCGAGGGACACCAGCGCCGGGCCGTCCAGCCCGCCGCGGCGGGCCGCCGCCTCCCCGAGGCGGCGCCAGGAGACGCGGGCGCCCACCCGGTAGGCGCTCAGCAGGTTGTCCAACGACCGTCCCGCGTACACCTCGCCGCGGCCGAGACGGACATAGACCTCCCGGCTGGCGGCGAGGTCGAGAGTGCAGTGGGGACCGGCCTCGACCAGGCTGAGGAAGCGGAACAACGCCTCGTCGACTCCGCGGCGCACCTCATGGCCGAACTTGCCTTCCAGCGGGCGCGCGTAGGCGGGAACCTCCCGGGCGATCGCGGCGATGATCTCTTCACCCAGAGCGTCGAACTCGGCGGTGAGGATCTCGCTCAGCCCGGCTGGAAACTGTCCCATGGGAACAGTTTGCCGCCCGACAGTCGCAATCTCCCGCACCTCGTCCTCTGGGCGGGCCGCCCGTGGTCGTCTGGGCGGGGCCGCCCGTGATCGTCGCCGGCGGCCGGCGGAATCGGCTCCGGGCGGGCCGTGGCACGGCCTCCCGTGGCCATGACTTGGGATGGGTGTCCTCTTCGCCACCGGCGCGGCCCGCCGGGCAGTAGCGTTGGCAACTGTGTCCCCGCCTAGAGAACCCGGCCCGGCCGCGTCCACCGCGATGAAGTCGGCCCTGCCGGCATCCTCCTATCCGATCGAGCGGACCCGGCTCGGTAACGGCCTGCGCGTGCTGCTCGCCCCCGACCACACCGCGCCGGTGGTGGCCGTCTCGGTGCACTACGACGTCGGGTTCCGATCCGAGCCTGAGGGCCGTACCGGATTCGCTCACCTGTTCGAGCACCTGATGTTCCAGGGCAGCGAGAACGTCGGCAAGGCCGAGCATCCGAAGCACGTCCAGGCCGCCGGCGGAATCTTCAACGGATCGACGCACCCGGACTACACGGACTATTTCGAGCTGCTCCCGGCCGGGGCGCTCGAACTGGCCCTGTTCCTGGAGGCGGACCGGATGCGGGCACCGAAGATCACTCGCCAGAACCTGGACAACCAGATCGCCGTGGTGCAGGAGGAGATCCGGGTCAACGTCCTGAACCGCCCCTACGGGGGATTTCCCTGGATCAAGCTGCCGCCGGTCGCGTTCGACACCTTCCCGAACGCCCACAACGGCTACGGGGATTTCTCCGAGCTCGAGGCCGCGAGCCTGGACGACGCCGAGGACTTCTTCGACAAGTACTACGCACCGGGCAACGCCGTGCTGACCATCGTCGGCGACATCGACCCGGAGGAGACGCTTACCTTCGTCCGCCGGTACTTCGGTGACATCCCCGCCCGCTCGGTGCCGACGCGGGTGAGCTTCGCCGAGCCGGTGCCGAGTACCGAGCGCCGGGCGGTGCTCACCGACCCGCTCGCGCCGCGCGCCGCCCTGGCGGTCGGCTACCGGGTGCCCGACCCGATCGACGACCTGTCCACCTACCTGTCCTACTACCTGCTTACCGAGATCCTCAGCGACGGCGACGCCAGCCGGCTCGAACGCCGCCTGGTGCAGAAGGACCGTTCGGTCATCGGGGTGAGCACCTACCTCGGCACCTTCGGGGATCCGTTCGAGCAGCGTGACCCGCTGCTGCTGACCCTGGAGGCCCGCCAGTCCGAGGACGCGAGCGCGGACGCCGTCCTCGCCGCCGTCGACGAGGAACTGGCGCGGCTGGCGGGTGAGGGCCTGGCGGACGGCGAGCTGGAGCGGGTGCAGGCGCGGGTGGCGTCCTCGCTGCTGCGTGAGTCCGACGACGCGCTGGGACGGGCACTCGCCATGGCTGTGCACGAACTGCAACGGGGACGTCCCGAGCTGGTGAACGAACTGCCCGCGGAACTGTCCGCGGTGACCGGGGAGGCCGTCGCCGCGGCCGCCCGGGCGCTTCTCGACCAGGGCCGCTCGGTCCTGGAGCTGGGTGCCGGCGCCGCCTCATGAGCGGCAGCGCGCTGAGCTCGACGACCACCCGGGCGGCGGTCATCCCGGCCGTGCGCCCGACCGTCCCGGCGGAGCTGCCGGCTGTCAGCGACCACACTCTCGACAACGGTCTGCGGGTGCTGGTGGTGGAGCGGGCCAGTGTGCCCCTGGTCGAGGTGCGGCTGCGGATCCCGTTCGCCGGCGTCGGCGCCGTGCACCAGGCCCGGGCCGAGGTGCTCGCGGAGACGCTGTTCACCGGATCACACCGCTTCGACCGGGTGGGCCTGGCCACCGAGGTCCAGCGCCTGGGCGGATCGTTGTCGACCGGGGTCGACGCCGACCGGCTGTCCATCGTCGGTTCCGCCCTCGCGGTGAACCTCGAACCCCTGTTGGGAATCATGGCCGAGGTGCTCCTCGGTGCCACCTACCCGGACGACGAGGTCACCGGCGAACGCGACCGGATCGTCGAGGACACGGCGATGGCCCGCAGCCAGCCCGCGGTCATTGCTCGGGAGGCGCTGCTCGGCCGGCTCTTCGGTGACCACCCCTACGCCATCGGCATCGCCGAGCCGGAGACCGTCGGACAGGTCGGCCCCGAGGACGTACGGGCCCTGCACACCGAACGGATCTCCCCGGCCGCCGCGATCCTCACCCTGGTCGGGGCCGTGTCGGCGCCGCGTGCTCTCGCGGCGGTCTCCGCCGCGCTCGGCGGTTGGACGGGCGGGCCCGCGCGGGCCGTCCCGCCGGTCCCGGCCCTCACCACCGGCCCGATCGTCATCGTCGACCGTCCGGGTGCCGTGCAGACCAACATCAGGCTGGGCGGACCGGCCCTGGGCCGCTCCGCGCCCGGATACCCGGCGCAGCGGCTGGCGAGCACCATCTTCGGTGGTTACTTCAGTTCCCGGCTGGTCAACAACATCCGCGAGGACAAGGGCTACACCTACTCCCCGCGCAGCTCGATCGATCACTACCAGGCGGGGTCACGGTTCACCGTCGCCGCGGACGTCGCCACCGAGGTGACCGGGCCCGCGTTGCTGGAGATCTTCTACGAGCTCGGGCGGATGGCGGTTCTACCGCCCAGCGAGGAGGAGCTCGACGCCGCCCGCCAATACGCCGTCGGCACGTTGGCACTGGGCAGTGCGACCGCCGCCGGTCTCGCCTCGACGCTGTCGGCGCTGGCCGGGGCCGGGATCGGGGTCGAGTACCTGCGTGATCACCCGCGCGCCCTCGCCGAGGTCGGCGTGGGCGACATCCAGGCGGTGTCGGCGGGCCTGCTCGCCCCGGCAAAGCTGATCACGGTGCTCGTCGGGGACGCGGCCAGGATTTCCGCGGCCGTGGGGGCACTGGGCATCGTCGCGTCCTGAGCACCGGGCCCGTACCGGTCCCCGGGGTCCCGGTCCCGCGGGGTCCCGGGTCCGGCGGGGCGTGCTCAGTGCCTGGTGGAGGTGGGACG
>NZ_CDWRCK010000030.1:1972-24068 GCF_977927595.1 Frankia sp. CcWB3 | reverse complement strand
GAGCCCCCATGACCCGCGTCCGGTTGTTACGACATCGCTATGGGGACGTAATGAAGTAACAAATACGCGATCGAGAGCATCATCGCAGGTCACAGGCCTGTGGAGGGTTCGAAACGCGCAAGTTATTTCATTTCGACTCCTATGTCCTCTTTCACCGACACCAAGGAGCGGGAGAAGCGGGTGGAATTTGTCACCTACTTCACCGCGGCCCCTCCGTCACGGCCGGAGTCCGGGGCCGGCTCGGGTCCGACGCGTGGTCCGGCGTTCTGGGAGGCGCGGGAGCGAACCGGTACCTTCGCACACGTGGAGATCAGCGAACTATCGGTTCCGGACGCCTGGGTGTTCACCCCACGTCAGCACTCCGACAGCCGCGGGACCTTCCTGGAGTGGTTCCGCTCGGATGCTCTCGCCGAGGCGGTGGGACATCCGCTCACCCTGTCGCAGGCCAACCACAGCGTGAGCCGGGCCGGCACGCTGCGCGGGGTGCACTACGCGCAGGTCCCCCCCAGTCAGGCGAAGTACGTGACGTGCGTGCACGGCCGGGTGCTGGACTGCGTCGTCGACATCAGGGTCGGCTCACCGACCTACGGGACGTTCGCGGCGGTCGTCCTCGACGACGTCGACCGGCGGGGCCTGTATGTCGCGGAGGGTCTCGGACACGCCTTCATGGCGCTCACCGACAACGCCGCGATCTCCTACCTGTGCTCGACCCCGTACACCCCCGGGCGCGAGTACGGGGTCCACCCACTCGACCCCGATCTCGCGCTGCCCTGGCCCGACGATCTCGTACCGTTGCTGTCCGACAAGGACACCGCGGCGCCGTCACTCAAGGAGGCGGAGGCGGCTGGCCTGCTGCCCGACTATCGCGCCTGCCGGGCCCTGTACGCCGAACTCCGCTCGGCGAGCGCCGCCGGGGACATCCGGTGATCCGGGTGGCCGGCCCCGGAGACGTCAAGGTCGTCCACCACCTGGTCACCGAACTCGCCGCGTACGAGAAGGAGCCGGCCGCCGTCGCCATGACGCCCGCCGATCTCGACACGGCCCTGTTCGGACCGGTGCCGGCCGCCCACTGCCTGGTGGCCACCGCAGACCACCCTACCGGCGACTCCACCCCACCACAGGTCGTCACCCCACCACAGGTCGTCGGCTTCGCGCTCTGGCACCCGACCTTCTCCACCTGGACCGGCCAGACCGGGATGTACCTCGTTGATCTGTTCGTCCGGCCGGGCCACCGCCGCCGTGGTCACGGGCAGGCCCTGCTCACCACTCTCGCGGCGATCTGCGCCGACCGCGGCTACCGGCGCATGGAATGGGCGGTACTGGACTGGAACGCCCCGGCGCAGGCGTTCTACCGCTCCCTCGGCGCGGGGCCGATCGAGGGCTGGACGACCTGGCGCCTGGGCGCCGGCGCCATCACCGCACTGGCCGGCGTCGGTGCCGGCAGCGATGCGGCCGGCAGCGCTGCGGCCGGCACCGCCAGAGCCGGCACTACCTGAGCCGCACCGCCAGAGCCGGCGACGGCCAGACAGGCCGGATGCAGCAGCTTACGATCACCCGACCTGCGGTACCCATCGGCGGCTGGGTACGGTGGAGTCGGTGGCCGCCGCCCGGCCGCCGACGGAGCGGAAACCATCCGCCCATGCGGGACGTCATGGTCGGGAGCGGAATACTCGACCCGTCGACGGGTGGGAGAGCAACCGCCGAGAATATCATCATCTGATCGATCTTGGTCGGCAGGACACCCGCGAGGCGCCGTCCTCGCACGACGCAGGCTCTTTGGGGGTAGGAACGTGGATCCGACGCCTTCGACCGGCGGCGCGGAGAGCTCCGACACCATCGACAGCCAAACCGCCCACTCAGGCGGCCTACGCGACGTGGTTGCGCTCACCCTGCCCGCCGCGAGCGCCTACCTCACCGTCCTGCGCACGGCGACGGCCTCGCTGGCGGCCCGCCTCGACTTCACTCTCGACGACATCGAGGATCTCCGGATCGCCGTGGACGAGGCGTGCGCCCTGCTGCTCGTCTCGGCCGTGCCGGGTTCCTCGCTGGACTGCACGTTCACCCTCTCGCCGGGGGTAATGCACGTCTTGGTGACGGTCGAGAGCCTGGACGGCGAGCAGCCCTCCGAGGACACCTTTGCCTGGACCGTGCTCAAGGCGCTGGCGAGCGACGTGCAGACCTCGACGGGCCCGGGGTCCCGGGTGAGCATTGCCCTGCAGAAGCGCAGGGGCGTGCGCGCCAGCCTCGGTGAGCCTCCGGCCGGCCACGTCCGGGGGTCGGGTGCGTCCAGAGAGACTCCATTGGGCGACACGGTAGGTACGTCGTGACGCCGACCGGGAGAACTCCGACCCCACCGCGCACGGTACCTGATCACGACGTATCCGGTCGCGACGCATCTGATCATGACCCGGTGTCCACCGTGGACCCGGTAGCGGCGTTGAGTCAACGGGGATCCGTGCTCGACGACCACCCGGGGATCGACAGCGATCTCGGCCCCGAGGTGACGACCCAGGCACTACCGAACCCGGCGGTGGACGGTACGGCGATCGACGGGGAGAGCGATCGGCCCGACCGCGCGCATTCGCCCGACCGGGCCTTGGCCCGCACGCTGTTCGTCCGCCTCGCCGAGCTACCCGAGGACGATCCCGAACGCTCCGCCGTCCGCGATCAGCTCGTCCGGATGCACCTGCCGCTGGTGGAGTACCTCGCCCGCCGTTTTCGCAACCGGGGCGAGCCGCTCGACGACCTCATCCAGGTGGCCACCATCGGATTGATCAAATCGGTGGACCGATTCGATCCGGAACGTGGGGTGGAGTTCTCGACCTACGCCACCCCGACCATTGTCGGTGAGATCAAGCGGCACTTCCGGGACAAAGGCTGGGCCATCCGGGTCCCCCGCCGCCTTCAGGAGCTCAAACTCTCCCTGACGAAGGCGACCTCCGAGCTCTCCCAGACACTGGGCCGCTCCCCCACGGTGAGTGAGATCGCCCGGCATCTGCAGATGAGCGAAGAGGACGTCCTCGAGGGGCTGGAGTCGGCGAACGCCTACTCGGCGGTCTCCCTCGACGCGCCGGACTCCGGCGACGACGAGGCACCCGCCGTCGCGGACACCCTCGGCGTCCAGGACGAGTCCCTGGAGGGCGTCGAGTACCGCGAGTCCCTCAAGCCGCTGTTGGAGAAGCTCCCACCGCGGGAGAAGCGCATCCTGCTGCTGCGGTTCTTCGGCAACATGACCCAGTCCCAGATCGCGACCGAACTCGGCATCTCCCAGATGCATGTGTCCCGGCTCCTGGCTCGGACCCTGGCCCAACTGCGGCGCGGCCTGCTCGAGGACGGCTGAGCGGACCCGTCACCCGGTCCCGCCGCCGCGCCGAGGCGGGACCGCCGGCCCGAGCCCACCGGCCAGCAGCAACGCGACGACGATGACAAGGGGCACGACGAGCAGCGGGATGCCGTAGCCGTAGCGGCCGGACTGCACCAGCCCCCACGCCACCGGCAGGCACAGGATCTGCACGACCAGGGTGGGCGAGCGGAAGGATGCGCCGTTGCGCAGCACGCCTCCCGCGAGGACCGCCACACCGAGCCCGCCGACGATGGCGAGCACCCCACCGCTCTCGGCACGACCCACGTCGTCGATGTCCGGCCCGAAGCCGCGCAGCACCTGCAGGATTCCGAGGGCCAGCAGGGTCAGCGCCTCGATGGCGAGCAGGACGGACGCCACCCGAGTGGGCACGGACGCCGCGCGAGCAGCCTGCCGCAGTGTGCCGAAGCGGCCGGCCGCCGGCTGATCGGGATGACTCGTGGATCCCATATCCCCGACACTACGTTTCCGGGGCCGTCGGCGTTCCCGGGGCCGTCGGCCAGTGCCCCCGGGGACCCTCCGGACGGTGTCCACCGCGCCATCACCCGTCGCACTTCGCGAGGTGTCCGCCGGATTCCAACGGTGTGAGAGTTTTCCCAGCCGGCGACCCGGATGACCAGGCGGACTACGGTGGAGGCATGCGAGGGCTGTTGGTCGTCAACCCCGTCGCCACTGCTACGACCGAACGTGTTCGTGACGTCCTCGCCAGCGCGCTCGCCGCGGACCTCGCCCTGGAGACTGTGGTCACCAAGGGGCGGGCGCACGGGGTGGAGCTGGGGGCCAGAGCGGTCGAACTCGGCGTCGACGTGGTGATTGCGCTCGGTGGGGACGGTACCGTCAACGAGATCATCAACGGACTGCTCCAGAACGGTCCGGTACCGGGCGGCCCAGCGTTCGCCGTGGTCCCGGGTGGCAGCACCAACGTCTTCGCCCGCGCGCTAGGCTACTCTGCGTCACCGGTGGAGGCGACCGGCGAGCTGCTGCGCGCGCTCCGCGAGGGCCGCACCCGGCGGATCAGCCTCGGCCAGGCTCAGTACGGCGACGAACGGCGCTGGTTCACGTTCTGTTTCGGCATCGGTCTGGATGCCCAGGTCGTCGCGCGGGTCGAGGAGAAGCGTGGCGAGGGCAGGCGCAACACCGCCGGCCTGTTCCTGCGGACCGCGGCGGGTCAGATCCTCCACGGCACCGACCGCCGCGGTTCGCCCATCACCCTGACGACCACCGACGCCGGCTCGGCCCTCGACCCCGGGAGCACCGGCCCAGCGGGCGGGCGGGCCGAGGAGCACATCGCCTTCTGCATCGTCTGCAACACCCGCCCGTGGACCTACCTCAACTCCCGTCCCGTCCTCGCCTGCCCGGACGCGTCCTTCGACACCGGTCTGGACCTCCTCGCGCTGCGGCGGGTGCGGTTGCCCAGCGTGCTGTGGGCCGCCGCACGGATACTCACCGACGGCGAGGGTCCGCGCGGTCGCAACGTGGTGCGCCGCCACGACACGTCGTCGATTCGCTTCTCCACGGACACACCCCTGCCGGTGCAGATGGACGGCGAGTATCTCGGGATGTTCTCCGAGGTGCTGCTGACCCACCATCCGCACGCGCTGCGCGTCGTCGCCTGACGGCTGCCCGCCCGGGAGAATGTCCGCTCAGGCGTCGAGCGCCGTGGTGGGGGTCCCGTCCGGCCGGGACAGTGCCTGGCGGATCTCCACGGGGTCGTCGCAGATCGCCCCGGTGACGCCCGCGTCGCGGATCCGCCGGGCGTCCTCGACGCTGGTCACCGTCCAGGTGATCAACCGGACGCCGGCCTCGCGCGCCCGTCCAGCCGCGTCGGAGGTGCCGAGCACCGCGCTGGTGTGCACATGCAGTTCGGTGTGGCCCGCCGACCGTGCGTAGGCGAGGCCGCCGCTCACCGACATCCGGGGCATGGTGAGGAACGCCGTCGTGACCGCGAGGCCGGCGTCACGCACCGCCTCGATGGCGAACCAGTCGAACGACGACACCGTGATGCCGCCGGCACCGGCGTCGAGGTCGGCGGCGTCCGGCCGGCGGCCGGCCCATCCCCGGGCCCGCAGCGTCTCGGCGAGCCGGCGCGCGGTCTGCTCCCGGGGTGCGTCGAAGTCCGGCTGCCCGGGCTGGTTCTTGATCTCACAGATGAGCCGACCGCGACGATCCCACACGTCAAGGATCTCATCGAGCAGGGGAATGCCCCGGGCCCGCAGCGCCGCCGTGGTCCGCCGGACCACCGCCCGGCCGGCGGGGCGGGACAGCCGCGCGTCGTGCACGCAGACCAGGTCGCCGTCCGCGCTGCGCCGCACGTCGACCTCGACACCGTCGGCGCCCACCCGCAACGCGGCATCCACCGCCTCGACCGTGTTCTCCGGGCCGGGAACCCTGCTGCCACGATGACCGAGAACCTCCATGCTCCAACCCTGCCAGCTCCGGCGGCGCGAGCGGGTCAGATCGGGCCGGGATGACGGCGCACACCGGCGCCGGAGCAGCCCTCAGACAGCCCTCGGGCAGCCCCCGGACAACACAGAACGGATCCATGACCGACTGGCCTGACATCGGCGGCTTGATCGCCGAGGATCCGGGCCGCCCACCGGCCGCACCGGTGACGATCGGTGCGACGGAGTGTGACATCCCCTGGCAATCGGGGCTCCCGTGACACTTCGGCCAGCTAAGGAGACGGTCGCCCCCCGTGGTCCGCCTGTGTCCCTGCCGGACAAGTGCAGGCCAGCCAGGCTGTGAAGAGGCTTGCAGGTTCTTGCGCCGTTGCCTGTTCGGGTGGGAGGGTGGCGAATGTCCGAGGTGGATGCACGTGCACCCGGGCTCACCGACACCCGGCAACCCGCTCTACGGCCCGCCGCCGAGGCCGAGCAGACATCCTGCTCAATTTATTTTTACCTCGGCACAACCGTAGCGGCTCACAAAGCGTCTCATGTGCAGTGTGGCCCGAGACGAGAGAGGGAGTTGTACGCATGGACTGGCGCCACAGAGCGCTCTGCCGTGACGAGGATCCCGAGCTCTTCTTCCCGATCGGTACAACCGGTCCGGCGGAACGCCAGGTCGAAGAGGCAAAGGCCGTTTGCGCGCGGTGCGCAGTCACGAGTGACTGCCTCAACTGGGCACTGGACACCGGGCAGGACTCCGGTGTCTGGGGCGGGATGAGCGAGGACGAACGCCGGGCGCTTAAGCGCCAGGTCCGACTCCGGGTTCGAACCGCCTGACCGCAAGACCGTCCCCGACGGCGGGCCGACAGCGCCCGAGGACCCGGCACCACGTCCCGGGTCCGAACAACAACACCCGCTCGCGGCAGGCCCTGCCCGCCGGAACCGGCACCGGCGGACCACAGTGGTCGCCGCATGAGGTCATGCCACAACCCGTACCGCAGCACGGGGGTAGCTGGCAGCAGCATCGGCCGTTCTGTCCGCGCGCCCGCCGCAGCAATGCGGCGCGACGCGGACGGGGCGGCCGTAATGTTTTCCGCCCCCGACCGCGCCTCCCGGCGATCGGGCCCGCTCAGGCGAGCCACCGCCCGGGACGCTCCCGACCCGGGCCCCCACGAGCACGCCACATCGGCACGACGGCCATGGACGAGGGACACATCTTGGGGGATACCCCCTCCCGGGCACCCTAAACACTCAACTTTCAGAAAGTGGGATCGACAGGAGCGCCTCCGTCCCGCACTCTGGACCGGCTTGGAGCCGGATGGTGCCGTGCATCTCGCCCAGCACCAGCTGGCGGACGATCTGCAACCCCAGCCTTGGCGAGTGCTCGAGCTGGAAGTCCTCGGGCAGCCCGGCACCGTCGTCGGCCACGACGACATCAAGCCGGTCTGCCAGGCGGCTGACCCGGATCTCGATGGAACCCGCCAAGCCGTCGAACGCATGTTCTACAGCATTCTGTAGAAGTTCGGAAAGCACAAGAGCCAACGGGGTGGCGAGTTCGCCGGGAAGCCGCCCGAACGACCCGGTCCGGCGGGTGTTCGCCCGAGCCCCGGTGGAGGCCAGATCCACCGTGACCGAGGTGATCTGGTCGGCGATCTCGTCGAACGGCACGCTCTCCCCCAGACTCTGGGACAGCGTCTCGTGCACGACCGCGATCGAGGTGACCCGGCGCACCGACTCCCGCAGCGCCGAGCGCGCCTCGTCGGCCTTCGTCCGCCGCATCTGCAACCGCAGCAGGGCGGCTACGGTCTGTAGATTGTTCTTGACTCTGTGATGAATCTCACGGATCGTCGCGTCCTTACTCAGCAGCAGCGCCTCGCGGCGACGCAGCTCGGAGACGTCCCGGACGAGTACCAGCACCTCCCGGGTCGCCCCGGGAAAGAGCGGGATCGCCCGCAAGAGCACCACCGTGCTCCCGACCGCGGCTTCCACCTCCACCGGCCGACGCCGGCCGAGCGCGTGCCAGACCGCCGGGGTCGCGGCGGACAGGTTCAGCGCCCGGTGCACGGAGCGGAGGTCCTCGCCCGTGACATTGCCGGTGTAGCCGAGCCGGCGGTACGCCGAGAGCGCGTTCGGGCTCGCGAAGATCACCTTTCCGGCGCCGTCGAGCCGCATCATGCCGTCGCCCACCCGGGGGGACTCGGGAAGCTCCGCCGAGCTGCCGCGGAACGGAAAGGCGCCCTCGGCGATCATCAGGGCCAGGTTGTTGGCACCCTGCAGATAAGCCGACTCCAGCGCGCTCGGCGTCCGGGTGGTCGCGAGGTTGGTGTCCCGGGCGAGGACGGCGATCACCTCGTCACCCCGCCGGACCGGGATCGCCTCGGTCCGCACCGGGACCCCGCCGTCCCACTCGGGCTCGCCCTCCCGCGCGATCCGGTGTTCCCGCCAGGCGTTCTGGACCACCCAGCGATTGATCACGACGCTGCCGACCTCGTCGTTGTGGTACGCGGTCGGACCGGTGGTGGGACGGACCTGGGCCACGACGAGGAATTCGGCTCCGCTGGCGTGGCCGCCCCGACTGGCCCCCGAGCCGGAGCGGACAGGCACGAGCAGCAACAGATCAGCGAAGGAGAGGTCGGCGAGCAGAGCCCAGTCCGCGACGAGCGCGTGCAGGTGGTCGATGTCGTCGTCGCTGAGATCCGTGCTCGCGCGCAGCATGTCGGCGAGGGTTCCCACGGCTCGCAGACTGCCAGACCGGCCGGGTTCGTGAGGTGGCGGGCACCCCATCACAGTGGTCGATACCCGTACGCTGGCCCTCGTGACCGTCGATGATGCCGCGGCGGCCGCGCCGCTCGCCTGGCTCGCGGGCCACGCCCGGGCCCGGGTCGCCGCCGGGCTGCGCCGCGAGCTACGCCCGCGGGGCGGCCCGGACAAGCCGGGCGCGGGCGTGCTCGTCGATCTCGCGGGCAACGACTACCTCGGGCTCGGTCGTCATCCGGCGGTCGTCGACGGCGGGATCCGCGCCCTGCGCGCCTGGGGTGCCGGGGCCAGCGGGAGCCGGCTCGTGACCGGGACGACCGCGTTGCACGGGGAGCTGGAGAACGCGCTCGCCGCGCACGCCGGATTCGCCTCGGCCCTGGTCTTCTCCTCCGGCTACACGGCGAACCTCGCGGTGGTCACCGCCCTGGCCGGCCCCGGCGACCTGGTCGTCTCGGACGCGCTGAACCACGCCTCGATCGTGGACGCCTGCCGGCTGTCCCGGGCGGACGTCGTCGTGACGCCGCATGCCGATGTGGCCGCGGTCGCGGCGGCCCTCGCTGGACGCCCCTGGCGGCGGGCACTCGTCGTGACCGAGTCAGTGTTCTCCGCGGACGGCGATCTCGCCCCGCTGACCGAACTGCACGCGGCCGCCCGGGTCCACGGAGCGGTCCTGGTCGTCGACGAGGCCCATGCGCTCGGGGTGGTCGGGCCCGCCGGTCGTGGGGCACTCGCCGCCACAGGCCTCGCCGGGAAGCCGGATGTGGTGGCGACGGCCACCCTGTCCAAGGCGCTGGGCGGCCAGGGCGGTGCGGTGCTGGGCGGGGTGGCCGTGCGCGATCACCTCATCGACACCGCCCGCAGCTTCATCTTCGACACCGGCCTCGCCCCGGCGAACGTAGGCGCCGCGCTGGCCGCCCTGGAGTTTCTGGGGGCCCACCCGGAGCTGCCCAGCACCGTCCGGCGCCGGGCCCGTCAGCTCGCCGACCTGACCGGCGCGCCGGATCCCGCCGGGGCCGTCGTCTCGGTGATCATTGGGGATCCCGAACCCGCGACCGCGGCCGCGGCGACCTGCCGCGGGCACGGGGTGGCCGTCGGCTGCTTCCGGCCACCGACGGTGCCGGTCGGGACCAGCCGGCTGCGCCTCGCCGCCCGGGCCGATCTCACCGATGCCGACCTCGCGATCGTCACCGACGCGCTGGCCGCCGCCGGGGTCCTGGCCCGATGACGGTCCTAGCCCGATGACGGTCCTGGTGGTGACCGGGACCGGCACCGGGGTCGGCAAGACGGTGGTGACGGCCGCGATCGGCGCGCTCGCGCACGACCGACGCCGCGCGGTCGCGGTGGTGAAACCGGCCCAGACCGGTGTTGGCCCCGGCGAGCTGGGTGACGTCGACCTCGTCCGCGATCTGACCGGGATTACCGACGTCCACGAGCTGGCCCGCTACCCCGACCCGCTCGCTCCGGCCACCGCCGCCCGCAGGTCCGGGCACCGGGCCGTCGACCTCGACGAGCTCGCCGCCCGGATCGGCATACTCGCCGACAGCCGCGATCTCGTCCTCGTCGAGGGCGCCGGCGGCCTGCTGGTCCGCTACGACGCGGGCGGCGCCACCCTCGCCGACCTGGCCCGGGTGCTGCGGGCGCCAGTGCTCGTCGTGACCGCCGCGGGCCTAGGCGCTCTGAACGACACGGCGCTGACCCTGGAGGCGCTGGCGCACCGCGGCCTGGACCTCGTCGGTGTGGTGGTCGGGTCCTGGCTGGCCGAACCGGACCTGGCCTGCCGGTGCAACCTCACCGACCTGGAAAGCCTGGCCGCCCGGCCGCTGGCCGGCGTCCTCCCGGCGGGAGCCGGCCTGCTGGCCCAGCCCGAGTTCCTGGCCGTGGCGCGTGCCTCGCTGCAACCGGCACTGGGCGGCACGTTCCGTGCCCAGGAGTTCAGGGCTCGCTACGAGACATAACCACCATGCTCGATGGTGTTCGGGGCTCGATGGTGTTCGGGGCTCGATGGTGTTCGGGAATCCGGCCCCACATCCGCGCGCCGGTTCGACAATGGGTGCGCATGCACCTGGGTGCATGTGCATCAGTCCCGACCACGATGCCCACCGCCACCACGCATCCACCGCACCCGCCGACCCTCGTCTGGAGACCCCTGTGACTGCATCCGTGACCACGTCCGTGACCGGATCCGTGACCGCGCACCCCACCGCACCTGCACCTGCACCGGCGTCGCCGCGGCCGCCGGCGGACCAGGACGGTGCCGGCATCCTCACCGTGGCACGGCGCGAGGTCCTCGAGGGCGGACAAGGGCTGGACGAGGCCGGCGTGCTCGCCGTGCTCCGGCTCCCGGACGAGACGCTGACCGATCTGCTCGCCCTGGCCCACGAGGTGCGGATGCGCTGGTGTGGTCCGGAGGTCGAGGTGGAGGGGATCGTCAGCCTCAAGACCGGCGGATGCCCGGAAGACTGTCACTTCTGCTCGCAGTCCGGCAAGTTCGACTCGCCGGTACGGTCCGCCTGGCTAGACGTGCCCTCGCTCGTTGACGCCGCCCGGCAGACCGCGGCGACAGGCGCCACCGAGTTCTGCATCGTCGCGGCCGTGCGGGGCCCGGACGCCCGGCTCATGGCGCAGGTGCGGGAGGGGGGTCGCCGCCATCCGTGCGGCGGTCGACATCAACGTCGCCTGCTCGCTGGGCATGCTGACCTCCGCGCAGGTCGACGAACTCGCGGCGATGGGTGTGCACCGTTACAACCACAACCTGGAGACGGCCCGCTCGCACTTCCCGAACGTGGTCACCACCCACAACTGGGAGGAGCGGTGGGAGATCTGTGAGATGGTGCGGGCCGCGGGGATGGAGCTGTGCTGCGGCGCCATTCTGGGCGTCGGCGAGAGCCTCGAGCAGCGTGCCGAGCTCGCCGCCCAGCTTGCGGCCCTGGAGCCCGACGAGGTTCCGCTGAACTTCCTCAACCCGCGGCCGGGGACGCCCTTCGGGGATCTTCCGCTGGTCGAGCCGCGTGACGCGCTGCGCGCGATCGCGGCGTTCCGCCTCGCCATGCCGCGCACGATCCTGCGCTACTCCGGCGGACGCGAGATCACCCTGGGTGATCTCGACGTGCAGGGGATGCTCGGTGGTATCAACGCCATGATCGTCGGGAACTATCTGACGACGCTGGGCCGCTCCGCGGAGGCCGACCTGAAGATGCTGGCCGAGCTGAGCATGCCGATCAAGTCCCTGCAGGCCACCCTCTAAGCCCCCCATCCGTTCCACTTCAGCGCTGGTTCGTGCCCGGCTGGTTCGCGCCCGGTGCTGATGCTCCCGTTCGCGCAGGAGGTGGACCTGCTTCACACGTGGATGCGTCTCTACCCACCCTGGTCGCCGACGATAACCGGCGGCTCTGGCCCCGGCAGGACTGGTCCCGACATGAACCCGACGCCGCAGCCCGAGTCCGGTGGTCGGGCGCGCAGCGGTCTTCGTACGCCTCGGCCCGGCTGGCCGGACCCGCCGGCACTCGGCCGGGGCCAGGATCGCGGTCGGCGTGACGACGGTGGACGTAACCGACGAGCTCAGACCGAGAGCAGCCCATGCTCCGCGCACCGGGCCGACCAACCCACCGGGGTGACCTGGACGACCATCCGCCGCCGGCAGGCTCGACAGTAGCGGGGTGGCTCCAGCTCGCGGGCCCGCCGGCACGCCTCGTGGCTGCCCACGCTGGCCAGCTGACCGCAACGGTCACAAAACGCGGCGTCCATAATGGGCAGCTTAGGAGTCGAAATGAAATAACTTGCGCGTTTCGAACCCTCCACAGGCCTGTGACCTGCGATGATGCTCTCGATCACGTATTTGTTACTTCATTACGTCCCCTTAGGACATCGCCTGAGGCATCGGATCCCTCAGCCGCTATCCCGCCGGACAAGGACGATCAGGCGGTGGGGAGCGGCTCGACCACGGCGATCAGGTCACCGTCCTGGACGACGTCGCCCTCCTGCACCGCGATCCGGGCGACCGTCCCGCCGTCCTCGCTGATCACGGGGATCTCCATCTTCATGGAGTCGAGGATCACCAGGGCGTCACCAGCGCTCACCGGGTCTCCCACACCGACGACGACCTTCCAGACGTTGGCCACCATCTCAGCGCGGACTTCCTCGGCCATCAGGCTCCCTTCAGCGGCGGTGAATCTGGCAAGAGCGTAGTGTGCCGAGGCTGTCCGACCAACGTCCCTGGGCCCCGGATGTATCCGGGCCGGCACGCTGAGACGACGCGACCGCCCGGTGCTGGGACTGTCGCTCATAACGCCGCACACTACGCATGTGCTCGTACTTCTGGTGCTGACCCTGCTATGCGGTCTGGGCGTCGGCCTCGCCCACGGCGGAACTCTCGGCGCCCTCGCCCGCATCCATGTCTCCCGACCATGGCTGCTCGCCGCGGCGGTCCTGGTGCTCGCGATCGGCCGACTCGTGCCCGCCCTGCACGGCCCGGCGTGGATCGCGGCCGCCGTGGTCACAGCCCTGTTCGCCAGCGCGAACAACCGCCTGCCCGGACTCGGTCTCCTGGTCACCGGTCTCATCTCCAACGCCGCCGTCATCACCGCGAACGGCGGCCAGATGCCGGTGTCGCGGTGGGGGGCCGACCGCGCCGGTGTACCGATCTCCGACATCCTGGCCTCGGCATTTCACACGCCGGCCGGGGACGGTACGACCCTGCGCCTGCTCAGTGACATCATCCCGCTGCCCCTGCCCTGGACGCCCGCGGTCGTCAGCGTCGGCGACGTGGCGATCGCCGCGGCGCTGGGACTGTTCGGAGCGATAGCCCCCGTGCGGGCGTGGCGCACGTTGCAGGCCCGCCGCCATGCCAGGGCGGTGCAGTCCCCGGCCCGCGGGAACCTCGGCGATGGCTCACCGGACGGGTTCGGCGACGCCGACGAGGACGAGGGCCTCGACGGACCCGCCGGTCACCTCCCGTCGGCGCGGACTGGCACGATGACTGCACGTCGAAGCGGAACAGAGGAAGATTCCTGATGGCGAAGAAGAAGCGCAAGCGGCGCGCACGGGCGAAGAACAAGGCCAACCACGGCAAGCGCCCGAACACCTGAGCCACCCGGCGGGCCGTGGCTGCCACGGCCCGCCCCCAGGCAGCCCGATGCTCCACCCGGCCCCAGCTACTCCGGCCGGTACTCGGCGGCGTCGATCTCCACCCGGACGGCCCGCAGCCGGGCGAGCAGGCTCGCCCGCAGCGACTCGGGCGCCCGCTCCCCGCCGCACTTGCGGGCGACGAGCATCTTCACCTCGTGCTCCACCCCGAACTCGCGCAGGCAGGGAGAGCATTCGTCAAGGTGGGCCCGAATCAGATTCTGCTGCCCGCCCTCACACTCACCGTCGAGATACAGAAAGACCGCGTCGAGTACTTTCCGGCAATCGATCTCGTGTGGACCGCCGCAGCTCACGACGCACCGCCCTCGCCGTCGGCGGAACCGGCCGCCACGAGCCCACGGTCCAAGGCATACTTCTCCAAGGACTTCCGCAGACCCCGGCGACCGCGGTGCAACCGGGACATCACGGTCCCGATCGGCGTACCCATGATCTCCGCGATCTCCTTGTAGGCGAAGCCCTCGACGTCGGCGAGGTACACCGCCATGC
This sequence comes from Frankia sp. CcWB3, assembly GCF_977927595.1. Classification (NCBI taxonomy): domain Bacteria; kingdom Bacillati; phylum Actinomycetota; class Actinomycetes; order Frankiales; family Frankiaceae; genus Frankia; species Frankia sp. CcWB3. Next base: position 9,935 of record NZ_CDWRCK010000030.1, on the reverse strand, counting down.
GGAAGTCCTCGGGCAGTGCCTGCAGGGCGTCCTTGATATCGCTGTCCGGCAGGTGTTCCAACGCCTCGGTCTCCGCGCTCTTGAGCCCACTGGACGTATGCGACCCCGCCTCGGCGAGCTGCCAGTCCTCCACCTGCTCGGTGGGGCTCTGCAGCGGCTGGCGCTGCCGCTTGCGGTACGTGTTGATGAACGTGTTCGTCAGAATCCGGTAGAGCCAGGCCTTAAGATTCGTGCCCGCCTGAAACTGGTGGAAGGCCGCGAACGCCTTGACGAAGGTCTCCTGCACGAGATCCTCCGCGTCGGCGGGATTACGGGTCATGCGCAGGGCTGCCGCATACAACTGGTCGAGGTAGGGAAGGGCGTCCTGCTCGAAACGGGCGCCTCGCTCCTCGGTGGTCTCGTCGACCAGGATCACTTCCTCACCGTCATGCTCCCCGGCGGCCCGCCCCGCGTCCACCACACCTGACCGGGCGACATGCGACCGTCCTTCCAGAGCGGACGATACCCCGGCCAAAGCCGGGGCGCGCATCGGCGCGACGCTCGGCAAAGGCCAGGCGGCGGCGGTCCGCGACTGCGCGGACCGCCGGCCGGTGCTGCTCCCAGGAGTCATGAAGCCTCCACGACGTCGTCGGGCTGCCGGTTAACTGTCGGCTGACTGCCCGCACAACCGGGTCAGCCCGCGGATGATTCCCGCAGCCGGCCCCGCAGCCAGAATGCGCCGGCCCGGGCCGCTTCGGCCACGGCCTCGCCGGGCGGACGCGCATCCTGTCGGCGGGTCCGGAAGGAGTGGTCGGCTCCCGCGACGAGATGGACCTCGCGGCCGAGCTCCGGATCGGGCACCGGTCGCCCGAAGGAGTCCCGCTCGCCCTGGACGACGAGCACCGGGACGCCCGCGCCGTCAAGTTCGTCCTGCCTCGACGGCCTGGTTCTGCCTGCCGGCGTGGTTCCCGGTGGCTGGATCGGGAAGCCGAGGGCGAGCACGCCGCACGCCTCGAGCCCGGCCGCGACCCGCACGGCTACCCACGATCCCATCGAGGCGCCGGCGAAGGCCAACAGGCGCGGTGGGCCCAGCGCCCCGACCGCGGCGATCGCGACCGCGTCGAGCCGGGCCGGCCGGTCCGGCGCCCGCCGTCCGGCGACGCGGTACGGCATCTCCAGCCGCGCCACCTGCACCCCGACAGAGGTGAGATATGCCGCAAGTTGTACGAAAAGCGGCGTGTCCGTGCCAGTCCCGGCTCCGTGCAGGAAGAGCACCGTCGACTCCGTCGTGCCGGGAACCACCAGCAGCCGCCCGCCGTCCACAGCTGTGGGCGGTCCATCACCCGGGACCTGCCCGGGGCCGGCGGCGGTGGACGGCGAATCCGGCGCGCATCTATCCGCGCGAACGGGGAAGGACACGACGTGGTCGAGCCTGGAATCTGTCAGACTTCCGCCTTGAGTGTGTGACTTACCTCGCATCATCGCCCCTCGAAGGGTAGGAACGTTTCATGCCGCCTGGCCCCGACGCCGATCCGGGTCCGTCTCGCGGACGAGCGAACACCCTGGTCTGCGAGGCTCCAGCCAACAGTGACGACCCATACTGGGCGTTCTACGAAGAGGTCGCGGCGGTCCAGCTCCGCGAATGGCTGCCGTCCCGGCCCACGCGGGTGCTCGACGTCTCCGGCCCGCGGGCCCGCTTCGCCCGCCAGATGGTGAGCACCGGCCATCAGGTCGTCCGGGTGGTCACCAGCGCCCTGCCGCCCGATCCGGGGAGCGGTCCCGGGACGCTTCTGCCGGTGGTGGGAGACGCCCGCTCGCTGGACTGGTTCGCTCCCGGTTCCTTCGACGCCGTCCTCGCCGAGGCTCGGGCGCTGTCGTTCTGCCTCGCCACCGAGACCATCCTGGAGGAGATCCACCGGATGCTGCGGCCGGGCGGCCAGCTGCTGCTCTGCGTCGACTCCCTGCTGCTCGGGCTCGCCCGGCTCGCCGAACAGCACCGCTGGGCGGAGCTGTCCGACGTCCCGCGGGCGGACGTGGTGCTCGTGCCGGCGGAAGACGGAACGATCACCCGGTGTTTCTGGCCTGAGGAACTTCGGGCGCTGCTGACCAGCGCAGGGCTCGACGTGGACTGGATCCGCCCGCGCACCGTGCTCTCCGCAGAGGCGGTCAAGCGTACGGTCGCCGAGGACGTCTCGTGCTTCCCCACCCTGGTACGCACGGAGGTGGAACTCTCCGCCGAGCGTGAGGGTGAGTCCATCGGCATCCATCTCATCGCCTCGGCCCGCCGGTCCGCCTAAAATCCGGCGCGACGGTCGGTCCATGCGGGCCAGGGGGCGAGGCGTTCGAGGGCGGCCGCGATTCCCAGGAGCCGGGCCTCGTCCCCGTGCCGGCCGACGATCTGGAGGCCAACCGGGCAGCCGTCGTCGGTGAATCCGGCGGGGACGCTCACCGCGGGGTGGCCGCTGAGGTTGAACGCCCAGGTGAGGCTCACACTCCGGGTCTGGCCTGGGCCGCTGTGCGGATGCGGCCGGTTCGGCGTAGTGGGCGTGATGATCAGATCGACCCGGGCCAGGATGGCCGCGAGCCGGGCGTCGTTGTCCTCCCGCGACGCCGCGCTGCTCCGGTCACGGCGGCCGCGGTCCACCGGGGCAGTGGCCGTCGTGACCGCGGTGGCCGTGGCCGCGGTGGTCGCGGTGGTCGCGGTGGTCGTGGTCGCGGTGGTCGCCCGCAGCGCCGTCCACGCCTCCTCCGGATCCTCCAGCTCGACGGGGACCACACGCCAGGTCAGCGCACCGGCGCGGACGAGACGCTCGGCGGCGGCGCGGCTGACCGCCACCACCTCCGGCTCGGGGGTGGCGAATCCGAGCGTCGCTGACCAGGCGGCACCCGGCACGCGATCCGCGCCGCGCGGGCCGGCCGCGGGGCGCGACCCGGGGTCGCCGAGGACCACCTCCAGCCAGGCCTGGGCGTCCGCGACCGTCCGGGTGATCGGACCGGGCACGGTGAACCCGGCCGGGTTCCGGGTAGGCAGCCGTCCGTTCGTGGGTTTGAGGCCGACCACTCCACACCAGGCCGCCGGGAGGCGGGTGGAGCCGGCGCCGTCGCTGGCCGTGGCGAGCGGGACGATCCCCGCCGCCACCGCCGCGGCCGAGCCGGCCGACGATCCGCCCGGGACGCGGTCGACCCGCCACGGGTTGACGGTCGGGCCACGGCTGGTGTGGCCCCAGGTCTGCCAGACGTGCGCGGCCCGCACCGGTACCGCGGTCATTCCGATCGCGACCGCTCCCGCCGCGATCAGCTTCTGGGTCACGGGGGCGTCGACGCCCTCCCCTGCCTTGACGGCGACGGGCACGCCGGCGAGGGGCAGGTCCGCACCGCGAGCCAGGGCGCGTTGCACCGCGCTGGCCGTGCGCCCGGCTTCCTCCGGCCAGAGCTCGGTGAAGGCCCGCAGGACGCCGTCCACCGCGCGCAGGCGGGCGAACGCGGCATCGACGGCCTCCTGCGCGGCGATCTCACCGCGACGGACCAGGTCGGCCACCACCACCGCGCCGCACGACGGATAGGCACGCTCAAAGGATCTTCTCGTCGCCACCCGGCCTCCCGCCGCGCCCGCCCGACCCGACCGGCACCCGACCCGACCGGCGGGAATCGGGTGCCGGCCGGCGCATGTCGCGAGGACGCGGTTGACCCGGGCCGTCGTCCGGCATGCTGTCATGGTGAGCATCCTGACGGGTACCGAAGCCACCGGAACGCAGTCCGATCCGTGGCCGGCTCCACTCGCACGGCAACCGGTCGAGGCCGTCGTCGCGGTGCCCGGCTCGAAGTCCGGCACGAACCGGGCACTCGTGCTCGCCGCGCTGGCGAATGGAACCTCCCGGCTGCGGGGTGCGCTGCGCTCCCGCGACACCCTGCTGATGGCCGGGGTGCTGAGGACGTTGGGTACCGAGGTATCCACCGAGGGGCCCGACTGGGTCGTCCACGGCCACCCGATGCCGAGCGCCGCACCCGCCGCGCGCGCGGAGTGCGGAAACGCGGGCACCGTGGCGCGCTTCACCCCGGCGCTGGCCACGCTGACCCGCGGCGATGTCGTCTTTGACGGAGACGCGCGGATGCGCGAGCGCCCACTCACCCCGCTGCTCGGCGCGCTGCGCGAGCTCGGCGCCGAGATCGACGGCGACCGAATGCCCTTTACCGTGCACGGCCGAGGGCGGCTGCGCGGCGGCGAGGTGATCGTGGATGCCTCCCACTCCAGCCAGCTTGTCTCGGGGCTGCTCCTCGCCTCCCCGCGCTACGACACCGGGGTGACGGTCGTCCACCGCGGGTCCCGGCTGCCATCGGCTCCCTACCTGGACATGACCGTCGCGGATCTACGGGCCGCCGGCGCCACGGTCGAGGTCGACGCCGTGCGCTCCCCCGCAGCCGGCCCGGTGGCGGGCACCCGGCGCTGGCGCGTCGAACCGGGCAGGCCGACCGCCGCGGACCGGACCATCGAACCGGACATGAACAGCGCGGCGGCCTTCCTCGCGGCGGCGGTCGCCACCGGCGGGCGGGTGGTGATCCCGGACTGGCCGGAGTCGACCGAGCAGCCCGGCCGGCTGCTGCCCGATCTGCTGGTGGCGATGGGAGGCACGGCCCGGCGCACGCCGGCGGGCCTGGAGATCACCGGTGGCGGCGCCGTCCACGGGATCGACGTCGATCTGTCCGACTTCGGGGAGGCCGCTCCGACACTGACCGCGCTCGCCGTGCTCGCCGACTCGCCGTCACGGCTACGGGGCATCGCGCACCTGCGGCTGCAGGAGACCGACCGGCTGGCCGCCCTGGCCCTCGAACTCGGTCGCCTGGGCGCACGGGTCACCGTCACCGACCACGGGCTGGCGATCAGTCCGGCGCCCCTGCACGGCGCCCGGCTCGACCCGCACGCCGATCACCGGCTGGCGATGGCCTACGCGGTGGTCGGCCTCGTGGTGCCCGGGATCGTCATCGACGACATCGCGACGACCGGCAAGACGGTGCCGGACTTCCCCCGGATGTGGACGGCGATGCTGGCCCGATGAGCGGCGCGACGCGACGCCCCCCGGGCCGGGCCGGCGGCCCCCCGGGTCCGACCGACGGCGCCGGCGGCTAGTCCGATGGCCCGCGAGCTGGACGAGGACGACGTCTGGGTCCGGCCGGGCCGGGGATCGCGCCCCCGGACCCGGGACCGGCCCGACCATGCCGAGGCGGTTGTGGCGGTAGTGGTGGGCGTCGACCGCGGCCGGTACACCTGCCGACTCGACGCGATGGCCGACCGCCTGGTCGCGGCCGTGCGCGGTGGGTCGATGCGCCGGACCTCCGTGATAGTCGGTGACCGGGTGGCCCTCGTGGGGGATGTCTCCGGGGCGGCGGGCCTCCTGGCGCGCATCGTCCGCCGCGAGGAACGCACGAGCGTCCTGCGGCGCACCCCCGACGACAGCGATCCGGTGGAACGCCCGATCGTCGCGAACGCCGATGTCCTGGTCATCGTCTGCGCGGTCACCGATCCGCCGCCGCGGCCCGGCCTGATCGACCGGTGCCTGGTCGCCGCCTACGACGGCAGGCTCTCCCCGGTCCTGTGCCTGACCAAGACGGATCTCGCGGATCCGGCACCGCTGGTCGAGCTGTACCGCCCGCTCGGGCTCCCCGTCGTGACCACGCGCCCCGGTGGGGACCTGCACGCGCTGCTGGAGCTGCTGACCAATCGGGTCAGTGTGCTGTTCGGGCACAGCGGGGTCGGCAAGTCCACCCTGGTGAACCGGCTAGTGCCGGCGGCGGACCGGGCGATCGGCGAGGTCAACGCCGTGACCGGCCGCGGCCGGCACACCTCGTCGGCCGCTGTCGCACTGCTGCTGCCCCAAGGGGGCACTGTTGTGGACACCCCGGGTGTCCGGTCGTTCGGGCTCGGCGCGGTGTCCCCGGAGCGGGTGCTGCGGGCCTTCGAGGACCTCGCCGCGGCCGCCGCGCACTGTCAGCCCGGATGCGAGCACCTGGCGCCGTCCCCCGACTGCGCCCTGGACTCGGCGGTGCGGGACGGCCATGCCGACGCTGCCCGGCTGGCGAGCCTGCGCCGGCTGCTCGGCGCCCGCGGAGCATCGCCTTGATCGCAATAGATCGGGAGATTAGTCACACTCACCCCGCCACCCGGTGCCCGCCGCCCGGGACCACCGACGCGCGGTGGGGCTCGGCTCGTAGTCTCGCAGGCGTGACCCCGCCTAACCCCACCTCCGTGAGCATCGAACCGACCGCGGATTCCGACACCGTCGCCATCGCCGACGATCTGGCCCTCGCGCTCAGCCTCGCGGACGCCGCCGACCGGATCACTCTTTCCCGATTCCAGGCAGTAGACCTGCATGTCGAGTCGAAGCCGGACAACACCCCGGTCTCCGACGCCGACACCGCCGTCGAGTCCATGATCCGCGAACGGCTCGCTGTGGCCCGGCCGGGCGACGCCGTGCTCGGCGAGGAGGAGGGTCTCGTCGGATCGGGCGCCCGCCGGCGCTGGATCCTGGACCCCGTCGACGGCACCAAGAACTTCGTGCGCGGCGTGCCCGTCTGGGGCACCCTGCTCGGGCTCGAGGTGGACGACGAGATGGTCGTCGGGGTCGCGAGCGCCCCGGCGATGAGCCGACGGTGGTGGGGAGCCCGGGGCACCGGTGCCTTCACTCGCGACGCCACCGGCGACACCCGTGCCCTGAAGGTCTCCTCGGTCACCAGCCTGGGTGACGCCTTCCTGTCCTTCGCCTCCGTCGAGGGCTGGCAGACCGCCGACCGGCTGGAGGAGTTCCTCCACCTCGCCGGCCAGGTCTGGCGGACCCGCGCCTACGGCGACTTCTGGTCACACATGATGGTGGCCGAGGGCGCCGTGGACCTCGCCTGCGAACCCGAGGTGTCGCTCTGGGACATGGCCGCGCTCCAGGTCATCGTCGAGGAGGCCGGCGGCCGGTTCACCGACCTGGGCGGACGCCGGGGACCGGGACACGGCACGGTGCTCACCACCAACGGGCATCTCCACGACGTCGCGCTGCAGTCGTTCAACGGCTCTTCATGATCGGTTTTGCGCATCGTGGTTCTCCCGCCCCCGGCCAGCGGGAGAACTCCCTGCCCGCGTTCCGTCGTGCCCTGGCCGGCGGGGCGAGTGGGCTGGAGTCGGACGTCTGGCTCACCGCCGACGGCGTTCCGGTCCTGCATCATGACGGTGTGTTCGGCCCGCCCGGGCGGCGTCGGCGGATTCCCGACCTGACCGCCGACCGCCTGCCGGGGTGGCTGCCGACCCTCGCGGAGTTCTACGCGGAGCTGGGTACGTCCTTCGAGTTCAGTCTTGACCTGAAGGGCCCGCCAGGCAGTTGGGCGGACGCGGCTGCGGCCGTCGCCGCCGTCGCCCGCGAGGCCGGTGGCGGCGAGGCGGCGAGGCGGCTGTGGCTGTGCGGCGGGCTCACGGACCTCGCGAAATACCGACCGCTGGATGACGATGTCCGGCTGGTGAACTCGACGTCGATCCGCGATATCGTCGCCGGTGGCGGAATGACCGCGTACGGCGATGAACTCCGGGCCGTCGAAGTCACCGCCCTCAACCTGCGCGCGCGTGAATGGACCCCACCCCGGGCCGGCATCGTCGGTGTTCTCCACAACCTGGGTATCGCCGTGTTCGGGTGGGATGCGCAACGAACAACCACACTGACCCGGCTAGCCGGATACGGGCTCGATGCGGTCTACAGCGACCATCTACGCCGGCTGGTACGCGTGACGGGTGCCAGCCGGGCATAGCCAGCAGGGGTGCCCGGCGACGCGACTGTCGTAGGTGCGCCGAGGTCAGACGAATTGGGTAGCCAACCAGGCGAAGTCGTTGATTCAGTTGTGCGCAGAGTGACGCGACTCCGGCACACCGTCATATCACTGCTGGTTAGGATAGCGTCGCGCAGGCTATAGGAGTCGAAATGAAATAACTTGCGCGTTTCGAACCCTCCACAGG
>NZ_CDWRCK010000030.1:0-1734 GCF_977927595.1 Frankia sp. CcWB3 | reverse complement strand
TATTTGTTACTTCATTACGTCCCCTCAGTCCTCCTCTGCGACTTTCAGCATCTGCTCCGGAAACCCGGTGCGTTCCGCCACATGCTCGACGGAGTATCCCTGTCGTACCAGGTCACGAGCCTGTTCCAGGGTCCAGCCTCGACCGGGGTCGACCCGGCGGACAACCACCTCACTCGCCTGGCGCCGTTCCTGGGGCCAGCTGAGTCGTGCACGGCGTGCCAAGGGTCGACCTCCGAGATTTGAGAGGACTTTGATGTTACGCCACCAAGGATAGGCCATATTGACGCCGGCCTGCCCGTTGAACTCCACGATAGCGGGTGCCGACCAGTTAATGCAGACCCGCGCCGGAAGACAGCGCATCACGCGAAGACCCTGGCCCGAACAGGCGACACGGCAAGAGGTACGAGAGTCCTTGATCCTCGGCTGGCCGGATCCATCGGTGACCGGGAAGACCTTCCGCGAGAGCGGTTCAGCCGAGAACGGCACCGACGCATCTCGCCGGGCGACTTCCCGCAAGGCATGGCTATGGATGGCCAACTGGGTCGTCGATGCATAGCGGGTCCACCCCGATGCGACGGGTCACCTCGGTGAACGTATAACGGCGGATCCCGGCCCCGCCATGGCCGGCGGCCGTGCCCGTTTATCGGCTCCGGGTGAGGCCACGACCCACGGCTTCCGCCGGGGTCGAACGCGCGCCCGACGGCTGGGCGGCGGCCCCGGATGCTTCCGTGGTCCTGGTCGAGCGGCCGTGCTCACGCAGCATCGCCCGCCACTGCTGCGGGGAGTGACTCGCCGGCCGGGTGGTCGCCAGAAAATCCTCGAGAACCGCCCGGAAGCGTTCGGGGTCAGTGTGATGGGGGAAATGCCCGGCACCGGCGAAGATCTCCAGGCGGCTCCCCGGCATCGCCTCGTGCGCCATCCACGCGTGCTCAGCCGGGATGACGGCATCCCGGTCACCCCAGACGATCAGCGAGGGCATCCCAGCGGCGAGGTAGCACCGGTCCAGCATCGTGATGGACTGCCCATGCCCGTCCACCGCCGACCGTAGCGTGCGCAGGAACGCCGCCCGCGCGGTGGGTACGCCCAGCGAGTCGAAGACGTTCAGGAGATCGTCGGCGTCCCGCCCGAGATCGGTGTGCAGCAGGCGCAGCGCGTGCATTCCGGCCCAGCCGGCGACCCGCACCGGCGGCATGCCGATCAGGGACAGCAGCGCCCCGGCTCCGGGCACGGCCGCCGCCCGCAGCGCGGGATGCAGGTGTGGCCCGACCCCGCCGGTGGCGACCAGCACCAACCGCTCGCAGCGCTCCGGGAACTGGTAGGCGAACTGCATGGCCACCCCGCCGCCCAGCGAGTGCCCGACGACCGTGGCGCGCTCGATCCCGAGGATGGTGAGCAGGTCACGCATCCCGCACGCGTAGCCGGCCACCGAGTAGTCACCGCGCGGTTTGTCCGACTCCCCGTGTCCCAGCAGGTCGGGGGCGATGACGGTGTGCCGGCGGGCCAACTCCGGGATGATCGAGGCCCAGGTGCGCGCGTTGTCCCCGATGCCGTGGATGAGCAGCAGAACCGGGCCGCGCCCGGCCCGCAGATAGCACCGCCGGTACCCGTGAACCGTGACGAAGCGGGAGGTCAGCGGGCTCACCCGGGGCACGCCGTAGGCACGGCCGCCTTCGGTGCTCGTCATCCCGTCTGCCGATGCCACGACCGAGGCTGGATTCTTCCTCACTCGCCACC
>NZ_CDWRCK010000029.1:0-24154 GCF_977927595.1 Frankia sp. CcWB3 | reverse complement strand
ACCACCCCGCCCCACCCGGGTCTGCTTGAACAACGCCGGGCCGCGGCTGGTCAGTCGCACCGCGAGCCCGAGACCGAGCAGCAGCGGGGAGAACAGCAGGATGATCGTTCCGGCCACGCACCGGTCGAGGACCATCTTCATCACCCGACGGGTACCGGTGAGCTCCGGCTCCTCGATGTGCAGCAGCGGCAGCCCGGCCACCGGACGGATCGAGATCCGCGGCCCGGTCACGTCGGTCAGCGCCGAGGAGACCAGCACGTCGACGTCGCTGCCCTCCAGCGTCCACAGCACCCGGCGCAGCGTCTCGCCGTCCATCTGCGGACTGATCGCGACCGTGGTGGCGTGCGTGGCCGTGATGGCAGTGTGCAGGGTCTCCGACGTCCCGACGATCGGCACCCCGAGCAGGTCGAACCCACTGCGTTCCGGCCGGTCGTGACTGTGCCGGCCGGGCGAGCGGTCAAGCACGACACCGACGACCGCCCAGCCCGACGTCGGATCGCGCTGGGCCAGCCGGACCAGGGTGGCAGCCGACTCCCCGGCCCCGACCACGAGCACCCGGTGCAGGCAACGACCGGCCCGGCGCATGCGGTGCAGGAGGCCGCGGCCGACGACCCGACCCACCATGGAGAACAGGGTCGCGGCCGGGAAGGCGATCAGCACGTAACTACGGGCGATCTCCGCCTTCGTCGCATACGAGGCGATGGCCACCGCCGCGGTGAACCGGGCCGCCGTGTTGACCACCCGCCGGAACTCTTCCGACCCGCCGCCGAGGAACCGGCTCTCGTAGGCCCGGTTCAGGGACATCGCCAGCACCCAGGCGAGCGGCAGCAGAACCGTCATGAGGATGTACGGCTTGGAGGACACCGGCTGGGTACCGAAGTCGACCAGGTCGCCGAATCGCACGAAATACGCGAGCCCCGCTGCCACCACGCAGGCGGCCGCGTCGAACAGGACGAGCAGCCGGGCGTAACGCCGTTCCCAGGTCACCTGAGCGCGGTAGCCGCCCGTCTCGACGGCGGCTGGGCTCACCCGCCCCCCGCTGTGCCGCCCGCCGGGCCCGGTGGCCGGGCGGCTCGGCGGTGCGCCGACGGGCCGGCCGGCCGTCCCCGCCGGCGCGCCCGGCGGGGACGGCATCCCCTGCCCGCCGCGGGCGCGCGGAACGAAGTTCGACCCAGCGGTCGCGCGCGTGTCGCCGGGCACCGTCTCCGTCACTCGTGGTCCCCCCCAGCACCGCGACGGCGCGCGTCAACGACACCGACCGGACCCGGCCGAACGGACTGGCCCAGTGGCGCCGGCACGTGCCCGAGCCCGAGCCCGAGCCGGAGCCAGGATCCGAACGGGCCCGGAGGTGTCATCGTCCTCCCCGTTCGGCGGCCCGCGGCGCCCCTCGCTCAGACAGCCACGAATTCATCCCTCGGTGGTGCATCGACCCTCGGTGGTGCATCGACCGGACCTCCAGCGATCTTCCCCCGCCACTGACTGTGGGCCACCCCGAACGATGAGCCGAACGCGCGCATCATCCAGGTCCCACTGGGGTGTGTCGGCACACCGGAGCGAACTGGAATACCGGACGCCGACACGGGTGGCGCTCCGTGGTCACGGGGGCAACGTTACCGGCTACGCCGAGATGATCTACCAGCGGCCCGGCCCGGCGATGGCGGCGTGACGCCCCGACCGCCGACCGTGGCGATGGCGTGATCCGTGCGTTTATAGCAACTCACAGTAACAGAGATGCGGTCGTCGACCAGCGACCGCCATGACGAACCTTCCGAGTCGACGAACCTTCCGAGTCCGCCCGCCGGCGCGGGCATGACAGGCACCATCGACCCACGGACGCCCGACGCCTACACTGCGCACACAAACAGCGGCGATAATGCTACTCTGCGTTATGGATCGCGGGTCTCGGCTCGGGATCCGTCGGCTGCCCGCCCCCGCGGGCGCCGGGAGGGGTGGGGCTGTGCGATCCTGCGCGCCCCGTGCGACGTCGCCGACGTGATATCGCTGGGGTGACATCGCCGGGGTGATGTCACGTCGGGATTGATGTCACCTGGAGTGATGCCGCCCGGGTGAGGCCGGTGAGCACAGTCACGGGACGGTCGGCGCCTGCCGGACGGGTGGGGGCGCCCAGGCAGGCGCCGGCTGCCGTCCCGGTCCTCCGCCGGCACCGGTCCTCCGCCGGTCTACCCGGCAGCCACCCGCCTCAGGGCAGGGCGGTGACGACGTCCGCCAGCGGCTTGCGGGCACCGGTGTAGAACGGCGTCTCCAGCCTGGTGTGCCGTCGCGCCGCGCTGGCCCGAAGGTGTCGGATGCAGTCGACGATCCGGTGCAGCTCATCCGCTTCGAAGGCGAGCAGCCACTCATAGTCGCCCAGTCCAAACGAAGCCACCGTGTTGGCCCGGACGTCCTCGTACTCCCGGCCCATGATCCCGTGCTCGGCGAGCATCCCGCGCCGTTCATAGTCCGGCAGCAGGTACCACTCCAGCGAGCGGTTGAACGGGTAGACGCAGAGATAACCGCGGGGGTCCTCCCGCCGGACGAAGGCGGGGATGTGGTTCTGGTTGAACTCCGCCGGCCGGTGCAGGCCGACCGCCGACCACACCGGACGCAGGTGCCCGCCCAGGGCCGTCCGCCGGAACCGCTGGTAGGTCTCCTGCAGCAGGTCCGGGTCCGGGCTCGTCCACCAGACCATCAGGTCCGCGTCGGCCCGGTAGCCCGAGATCTCGTAGACACCGCGGGTGTAGACGTCCTTGGCCAGCGCCCCGTCGAGCAAGGCGGTCGCCTCGTCGATCAGCGGGGTCCGCTCGGCGGGCAGCGGACGGTCGGCCGCGAAGACCGACCATCCCGTGTAGAGCAGCTCCGCGTTGAGTTCGCGGGCCGATTTCGTGGACTCCGACATTCCCATCCTCCTTCACCGGCGGCCGGACGCGGTCCGGGCCGGTGCACGTAATCAGATTCCCGGGCCCACCGGATCGGCCGGACTGCCTTGCGCCGTCCGGGTAGCCCTCAGCACCGCGTGCGCGGCGGTCTCCCCCGACCGGATACAGGCCGGGATGCCTACACCGTCGTATCCCGCGCCGGCCAGGACGATCCCCGCTGGAAGCCCCCGGCGCACCGCGGCGATCCGGTTGAGATGACCCGGCAGGTACTGCGGGAGTGCCCCGCCCCAGCGACTCACCCGGGTCGCGACCGGCCGACCGGACAGACCGGTGATCTGCGCGATCTCCGCCGCCGCCACCCCGGCGAGCTCCACGTCCCCACGCTGCAGGTCCTGTTCGGCACCGGCGCGGCCGATGCTCGCCCGCACCACCGTGAGCCGGTCGGAGCCCAGGTGCGGCCACTTGGCGGACAGGAAGGTGGCCGCCTTCACCGCGGTGCCCGCCCGGGCGGGCACGAGGAATCCGCTGCCGGGTGGCGGCGCGGCATCCCGGTAGACCAGCGTCACCAGGCCAACCGAGGCGTAGGGCACGCCGGCAAGCGGGGCGGAGGCATGCGGGGCCAGCGGCGCCAGCAGGGCGCGGGCCACCCCGGCGGGCACCGCGAGGATCACGGCGTCGGCCTGGAACGGCCCGAGGGCGTCCGCGCCGCCCACCCGGTCACAGTTGACCTGCCAGCCGCCCGCGGTCTTCGCGATCGAGCGGACGAGCACCCCGGTGTGCACGGTGGCGCCGGACTGCGCCGCCACCCGCGCCGCGAAGGAGCCCAGGCCCCCCCGAAGCGTGGCGAACAGCGGTGCCGTCGAGGTCGTCGTCGCGGGTCCGGTACGGGCCCGCACCCGGTGCGCGCCGAGGAGCAGCGAGCGGTCCTCGGCGAAGATGGGGACGAGCTGGGGCACGGTAGCCCGCAGCGACAGCGCGTCGGCCCGGCCCGCATACACCCCCCCGAGCAGCGGATCCACCAGCAGGTCGACGACTTCGCGCCCGACCCGCGTGCCGACGTAGCGGCCGACGGTCGGATCGTCGGCGAAACGTGTCCGCGGCAGCACCAGGTCGGCGGCGGCCCGCACCAGCCCCCACGGGGACAGCACCCGCGAGCGGACCAGGCCGAGGACGTCGGTCGGCACTCCGAGCAGAGTGTTCGGGGGGATGGGACGCAGCCGGCCGCGGATCCACAGTGACGCCGACGTCGTGGCCGGATGCACGATGTCGTGCCCGAGCCCGATCTGCCGGGCCAGGCGGAGTCCGTCGGGAACCCGGGCGAGGAAGGACTCCGCGCCCTCTTCGACGTCCAGACCCTCGATCGGGGTGGTACGCAGCTTGCCACCGACCCGGTCCGCCGCATCGAGGACGGTCACTTCGGCGTGCCCGGCCAGGGCGCGGGCGGCCGAGAGCCCGGCGATACCCCCACCGACGATCACAACCCGCACGTTCCTGCCGCCCTTCACGTTGAGTGGTGCCGCCCGCCAGTTTTCACCATCGAGCCGGTTCCAGTGAACCGGTCCGATGAGGGCGGATCACCTGCCGTGGACGAGGTCAACGACGTGTGCGAGCACGCCCGGATCGGTCTGCGGCAGCACCCCGTGGCCGAGGCTGAACACGTGCCCCTCCGCCTCGGCCCCGCGGGCGCAGACGTCACGCACCTTGGCGGCGAGCACCGCTTCGGGGGCGAAGACCGCGGTCGGGTCGAGGTTTCCCTGCACGGCGTGACCGGGCCCGATCCGCCGGGCGGCCTCGTCGAGAGGGACCCGCCAGTCGACCCCGACGACGTCCGCACCCGCCTGGCCCATCGCGGCGAGCAGCTCACCGGTGTTCACACCAAAGTGGATGCGCGGCACCTCACCGGCGAAGGCGGCCAGCACCCGAGCGCTGTGCGGCGCGACGTAGCGACGGTAGTCCGCCTCGTCCAGCGCCCCGGCCCAGGAGTCGAACAGCTGCAGCGCGTCGACACCGGCATCCACCTGGACCCGCAGGAAGGCGGTGGTAATGTCGGCGAGCCGGGCCAGCAGGTCGTGCCAGAGCTTCGGTTCGCTGTACATCAACGCCTTGGTGCGGGCGTGGTCGCGACTCGGCCCGCCCTCGATGAGGTAGCTCGCGAGGGTAAACGGCGCCCCGGCGAACCCGATCAGCGGGGTTGAACCCAGCTCGGCCAGCAGTAGCCGGACCGCGTCGGCCACGTAGGGAACGTCGTCCGGCTCCAGTGCCCGCAACGCGGCGAGCCCGACGGCGTCCCGCACGGGCTCGGCCACCACCGGTCCGATCCCGGCGACGATGTCGATGTCGAGGCCGATCGCGACCAGGGGCACCACGATGTCGGAGAAGAAGATCGCCGCGTCCGGCCGGAACCGGCGTACCGGCTGGAGCGTGATCTCAGTGATCATCTCGGCCTCCCGGCAGGAGTCGAGCATGGCGACTCCCGCGCGCAGGGCCCGGTACTCGGGCAGGACCCGCCCGGCCTGACGCATGAACCACACCGGCGTGGTCCCGGGGGGCTCCCGTCGACAGGCCCGCAGGAAGGGCGCGGTGTCGGCCAGGCCGAGCCGCCGGGTGAGCGCGGCACCGGTCGGCGGGGGCGAGACGCCGCCCGGCCCGGATCCGAGTCCCGCGTCGACGTGGAGGACAGGCATGGGTCGATCGTTGCACGCCCGTGAGATGTGTGGGAGTACGGCCATAGCGGGATGGGCCACCGCACGGGCCTGACGGCTCCCGGCGGCGAGGACCGGGGAGTACCAACCGGAACGTTGCACATCCGCTATCTTCTACTCTGGGTAGAAGAACTTCCAGATCCGGCCGGTGCCGGGCGCTCCCGTCCGTCGAGGCCGCGCCGGCGGACGGGGACGAACGATCGGACGTGACGAATCCCGCGGTCGCCGTGGCATGCCACGGCGCGTCCCGGGTTCCGGCACTCCAGGGCACCCGGACAGTGGAACACCTCGGTGTCATCCGCTACGACGCCATCCCCTACGACGAGGAGTCGCCGATGACCGGTCGTGCCCCGAGCGGCGCCTCCCAGCCCCTTGCCCTGGCCCGCGTCGTCTCGCTCGCCGAGGCGTCGTCCTTCCTCTTGCTGCTCGTCGCGACCGCGATCAAATACGGTGCCGACTACCCGATCGGCGTGCGGATCCTCGGCCCGGTCCATGGCGTGCTCTTCCTCATCTATTGCGCCCTCATCGGCTACCTCTCGGTGGTCGGGCGCTGGCGCCGTAAGCGGACCGTGCTCGCGCTGATCGCCGCGGTGCTGCCCGTCGCCCCGTTCTTCGTCGAGCGGCACTGGCTGCGTGGCGACGCCGCCCGGCTGGGCGACGCAGAGCCGGCACGTCCCACCTCGAAGCCGGCCGGCCAGGCGGGCTGAGCCGAGGGCTGGCCCGGCCCCACCGCCCCACAGACCGGGCGATCCGCCCCGCACCGCCCCGAGACGGGCTCACGCGACACGCCGGAGAGAATGCACGGACATCCGCCCGTCCCGTGGCACCGTCAGTCCAGTCGGAATTGGGGTAGAGGGTGCGCGTCATCCCGCGTTCCCCCTCCCGCCGGCCGTGGCGAGTGGCGCGCGATCCGTGGTTATGCGCCCACCACGATCCAACGGTACGCATCACGGGCAGACGTGCGCGGGGAGTGGTGGTCGAGTGGAACAGGTCCGGGTGAGCGCCGAGGATCACATCGTTCTCGTCTGCATCGCATGCGGCGACGAGCGCATCTTCGAGCAACCCCCGTGCTCCGACGGGCACGGTGACGACTGCCCGGAGTGGGCCTGCACCTCCTGTGGCGCCGCGGTGCTGGTCGGGCCGGCCCCCGCGGAGCGGCCGACGGCCCGGCCGAGGCCCGTGCGCGAGACCCCCGCAGTCCGGGATCTCCGCGGCCGCGATCGTGCCGCCGCGCGGATCCCGGCGTGAGCCTGCACAGTTCCGCCCCTCAGCCGGGGTACTCCGGACACCGGCTCACCGGTTCCCGCCCGCACGCAACGGGACCGAAACCGTACGCTCCGACGTCCGGCCAGCATGATCAAGACCGACGTCCTACCGTTGCCGTCATGGGGGTCGCGCAGTCATCCGAGGCGAGCCCTCCGATCTTCCTCGCGGTCACCAACGCCCTGCGCGCGGGGATCGCGCGGCTGCGCCCGGAGGTGGCGGTGCACGAGGTGGCGGCGCCCACCCGGGTCGCGCCGTTCTCCTTCGCTCTGGCCGGTGGGCTGACCGGGGACGAGGCCGACACCGCGGCCGGCCGGCTCATCCTGCTCATGGATCCTCAGGGACAGCCGGCCTGGCAGGGCACGGCCCGCATCGTCTGCTACGCCCGCGCGAGCATCGACCGGGAGATCGCCGGCGATCCCCTGCTTGCCGAGGTCGCCTGGTCGTGGCTGCGGGAATCGTTGGAGGCGCACGGCGCGGGCGTGCGCGCCCTGGGCGGCACGGTCACGGCCACCGCGTCACAACGCTTCGGCGTGCTCGCGGCCGACGGGGACAGCTTCGCCGTGGAGCTGCGCTGCTCCTGGTCACCCGACTGGGCGGAGACCACCCTCGCATCCGACCTCGGCCCCGCAGGGCCGGGCGCGCAGGGCCGGGCGCCCTGGAGCGCCTCGGCGACGGCCGCCCACCTGCTCGCGTTCGGCGACCTGCTCGCGGCCATGGCCGGCCTTCCCCCACAACTGTCCGGAGTCATCACACTACCAACCCGCCGGGGTTGACCGCGTCACACCGGCCCGCCGGACGGACAGCACCGCACCACCCACCGCGCGCCGCGGCCGACCCTCCACCGCACGCACCTCCCATCACCGAGTCGTTACAAAGCGTATAAATAACGCGATTCGCTGTAGGACACGGCTACCTCTGCCAGGATTCAGACGTACGATCACTGATCGTGACGTCGACGGTTCCTGAATCAACACAGCGGGTCAGCGGGGGTGTCAGCGCAGAGGTGGAGGTACAGTCCAGCACTGGTGCCCATGAGCCCATCCCGCTGCTCACCCCTGCGGACGGGGTACCCCCCGTCATCGTCGACACCGCGGAACTCGCCGCGGCGGCGGAACGCCTCGCGGCCGGCGTCGGGCCGGTCGCGTTCGACGCCGAACGAGCGTCCGGTTACCGGTACAGCCAGCGGGCCTACCTCGTCCAGATCCGACGGCGGGGCACGGGCTCGCTGCTCCTCGATCCGATCGCGCTCGAGGATCTGAGCGTCATCCAGGACGCGGTGGACGGGGTCGAATGGGTGCTGCACGCCGCCAGCCAGGACCTTCCGTGCCTGTCCGAGCTCGGTCTGCGGCCGAGTCTGCTGTTCGACACGGAGCTCGCCGGCCGGTTGCTGGGCTACGAACGGGTCGGGCTGGGGATGATGGTCGAACGGGTGCTGGGCTACGGGCTGGAGAAGGGCCATTCGGCCGCGGACTGGTCAACCCGCCCGCTTCCCGAGCCGTGGCTGCGCTACGCGGCGCTCGACGTCGAGCTGCTGGTGGAGTTGCGCGACGCGCTCGAGGCGGAGCTGATCGAACAAAACAAGATCAAATTTGCCCGGCAGGAGTTCGCCGCGATCGTCGCGGCCCCGCCACGCGAGCCACGGGCCGAGCCGTGGCGCCGGACGAGCGGGATCCACCGCGCCCGGTCCCGCCGCCAGCTCGCGGCGGTCCGGGCGATGTGGACCGCCCGGGACCGGCTCGCTCGTACCCGTGACGTCGCGCCGGGTCGCGTCCTCCCGGACAGCGCGATCATGGACGCCGTGCTGAACGCCCCCACCGACGCGGCCGCGCTGGTCCGGCTGCCCATCTTCTCCGGACCACGGATCCGCCGCACCGCGAACGTCTGGCTCGACGCCCTGCGTGGCGCCGCCGCGCTGCCCGAGGAAGAGCTGCCCGCCCCGGCCGGACCGGGCGGCGACGGTCTGCCGCCGCCCAACTGCTGGGCCGAGCGCGACCCGGTGGCCGCGTCGCGGCTGGCCCGGGTACGGGCCGCGCTGGCCGCCCTCGCCGCCGCCCACACGATGCCGGTGGAAAACCTCCTCGAGCCCGCGTTGTCCCGGCGGCTCGCCTGGTCCCCGCCGAATCCCCTGACGGACACGGCCGTCGCCGGGGCGCTGCGGGCCGGCGGGGCACGCCCCTGGCAGATCGAGCTGACGGCCGCTCCCCTGCTCACCGTCCTCGCCGAGCCGCCGACCGAACCAACCGAACCGACAGCACCGGCCGAACCGACAGCCGAGCCGGCGGGCTGACGGCCGGATCTGCGGGTCGTGGACCAGGGACGGACCGGCGCATCACGACATCGGCATCCCCGGGCACCTGGCATCCATGGCTCCGAGATGTCTACCGGCTGGTAACCGCTGCCGTAGGCTAGCCGTGCCGGCGGTATCCGCGCCGGTGCCGGCTGGCTGTCCGAGCCCTGGAACCGGGTTCCGGACAACGGCCGACGTTCGACGGCGACGAACCAGCGGTCGGTGGCGGCCGCGGGTCGGGAGGTCCCGTGTTCGGATCATCCAGAAACTTCGTACGCGACGTCGTGTTCGTCGACGGGGTCCGAACCCCGTTCGGGAAGGCCAAGGGCGTCTACGCCGAGACCCGTGCCGACGATCTGATCGTGCGGGTGGTCCGGGAGCTGCTGCGGCGCAATCCCTCCCTCCCCCCTGAGCGGATCGACGAGGTGGCGATCGCGGCCACCACCCAGATCGGCGATCAGGGCCTGACCATCGGCCGGGTCGCCGCCATCCTGTCCGGGTTGCCGGAAACGGTGCCGGGCTTCGCAATCGACCGGATGTGCGCAGGCGCCGTCACGGCGGTGACCACGACGGCCTCGTCGATCGCCGTCGGCGCCTACGACGTGGCCATGGCCGGCGGGGTGGAACACATGGGCCGCCACCCGATGGGCGAAAGCGCCGACATCAACCCCCGGTTCGTCGCCGAACGGCTCGTGGACACCTCCGCGCTGGTGATGGGCTCGACCGCCGAGAACCTGCACGACCGGTACCCCAAGATCACCAGGTCGCGGGCGGACGCCTTCGCTCTGGCCTCCCAGGAGAAGGTCGCCAAGGCGTACGCGAACGGTCAGATCCAGCCCGACCTCGTCCCGGTGGCTGCCCGGCACGTCGAGACGGGCTGGGAGTTCGTCACTGCCGACGAGCCGCCGCGACCGGACACCACGCAGGCGGGGCTCGCCGGGCTGCGCACGCCGTTCCGGCCGCACGGGCGGGTGACCGCGGGCAACTCCGCCGGGCTCAACGACGGCGCCACCGGCTGCCTGCTCGCCGCCGCCGAGGTGGCGGCCGGGCTGGGCCTGTCGGCGAAGATGAGCCTGGTGGGTTTCGCGTTCGCCGGAGTCCCCCCCGAGGTGATGGGCGTCGGGCCGATCCCGTCGACGGAGAAGGCGCTGGCCCGTACCGGCCTGACCATCGACGACATCGGCCTGTTCGAGCTGAACGAGGCCTTCGCCGTGCAGGTCCTGGCCTTCCTCGACCATTTCGGCATCGCCGAGGACGATCCCCGGGTCAACCCGTACGGCGGGGCCATCGCGTTCGGTCACCCGCTGGCGTCCAGCGGGGTGCGCCTGATGACCCAGCTCGCCCGGCAGTTCGCCGAGCATCCCGAGGTGCGCTACGGCATGACGGCGATGTGCGTGGGTCTCGGCATGGGCGCCACCACGATCTGGGCGAACCCGCACCACGCCGCGGCCGACTGAGCAGGCACGACCGAGCAGGCACGACGACCGACCCGGGACGACCCGTCCGACACGACCGGGCCCGCGGCGGAACCGAGGGGAGATCCATGACCATCGACGAGGTGACCCTGTCCTTGCCGGACGAGGTCGTCACGGCCGCCCACGCCCGTTACGCGCGGCTGCCCGGGGTGGCCGGGCCCGTCGCCCTGATCACCCTCGACAACGGTCATGACCACACCCGGCCGAACACCTTCGGCCCAGCCGGCCTGCGGTCCCTGCTCGCCGCCGTCGACGAGATCGAGGCGCACGACCCGCCGGTCGCCGCGATCGCCGTCACCGGCAAGCCGTTCATCTTCAGCGTGGGTGCGGACCTGTCCTTCCGCTCGTCGCTCACCGACCCGGAGCAGATCCGCCCATCGCTCGCGGCGCTCGGCCGCCTCGGGCACGAGGCCTTCGCCCGGGTGGGTGAGGGTCGCCTGGGTGACCGGAAGGTCCCGACCTTCGCCCTCGTCAACGGGGCGGCGCTGGGCGGCGGGCTGGAGCTGGCCCTGCACTGCGACTACCGGGCGCTGTCCGCCGGCATTCCCGCACTCGCCTTCCCAGAGGTCTTCCTCGGCCTCGTCCCGGGCTGGGGCGGCACCCAACTGCTGCCCAACCTCATCGGCGCCGAACGGGCGGTGTCCGTCATCATCGGCAACGCGCTCAGCCAGAACCGCATGCTGCGCGGCCGGCAGGCGTTCGAGCTGGGTCTCGGGGACGTGCTGCTGGAGCCGGCGGACTTCCTGGCGGAGGCGCTGCGCTGGGTGGGCCGGGTGCTGCGCGGCGAGGTCGACCCGGTGGCCGCCCGCGCGCCGGTCGAGCGGGGGGCGGCCTGGGCGGAGGCGATCGCACGGGGCCGGGCGCTCGCCGACGCGAAGCTGCACGGGGCCGCGCCGGCCGCCTACCGGGCGTTGGACCTCCTCGCGCTCGCCGAGACCGCCGACCGCGCCACCGGGTACGCGGCCGAGACCGAGGCCCTCGCCGATCTGTCCGTCAGCGACGAGCTCGCCGCCAGCCTGTACTCCTTCGACCTCGTGCAGAAGCGGGCGAAGCGGCCGGTGGGCGGGCCGGACCCGGCGCTGGCCCGGCCCGTGACGAAAGTCGGGGTGGTTGGCGCCGGCCTCATGGCAAGCCAGCTCGCCCTCGTGTTCGCGCACCGGCTCGAGGTGCCGGTGGTGCTCACCGACATCGACCAGGCCCGGCTCGACGCCGGGGTCGCGGGAGTCCACCAGGAGATCGACAACCTCCTGCTGCGCCACCGCATCACCCCCGACCAGGCGAACCGCTACAAGGCGAACGTCACCGGATCCCTGACCAAGGACGCCTTCGCGGACGTGGACCTCGTCATCGAGGCTGTCTTCGAGGACCTGGCCGTCAAGCGGACCGTGCTCGCGGAGCTCGAAGCCGTCGTAGCGCCCACGGCCGTGCTCCTGACGAACACCTCGGCGCTGTCGGTCACCGAGATGGCCGCTGGGCTCGATCATCCCGAACGGGTCGCCGGGCTGCACTTCTTCAATCCGGTGTCGGTCCTCCCCCTGGTCGAGGTGGTCCGCGCTGCCCGCAGCGACGACGCCACCATCGCGACGACGCTGGCCGTGGCGAAGAACCTGAAGAAGAACGCGGTCCTGGTCGCCGATGCCCCGGCGTTCGTCGTCAACCGGCTGCTGACCCGGTTCCTCGGGGAGGTGCTCGGCGCGACGGAGGGCGGTACGCCGCTCGAGGAGGCCGACCACGCCCTCGATCCGCTGGGGCTGCCGATGTCCCCGATGACCCTGCTCGCCCTCGTCGGGCCGCCGGTCGCCCTGCATGTCGCGGAGATGCTGCACGCGGCATTCCCGGACCGGTTCCGGCGGCCGGCGGCTCTCGCCCGGCTGGTCGAGGCGGGCCGGAGCGGCGTCTACACCACGGGCCCGGACGGCGTCCAGACCGTCGACCCGGACGCCGCCGCGCTCATCTCCACGCCGTCCCCGGCCGCCACCCCGCTGACCGGGGACGAGGTACGCGAGGCGGCGTTGCGGGCGCTCGCCGAGGAGATCCACCTGATGCTGACCGAGAAGATCGTCGCGGAGGCCGCCGACATCGACCTGTGCATGATCCTCGGCGCCGGCTGGCCGTTCCACCTCGGCGGCATCACGCCCTACCTGGACCGTACCGGCATCAGCGAGACCGTCACCGGGCAGCGATTCACCCCGCCAGGCGTCGCCACCCTGCGCTGACCCAATCCGAAATACCGGCACTCAGCACATGGGTGTCTCACCTCAGGCTGGCGAAGAGGGTCAGGCCGTGCGGACCGGTGGCTCGTCGTCGCTACCGCCACGCCGGCCATCGCCGGGGAAATCACCGAACGGGCCCGGCGGCTGAAGATCCGGGGGCAGCGACGGGTCCAAGGAGAACGGGGCGCCGGGCGCCAGCAGGCAGTAGCTTCCGGATTCCTTGCCCACCTGGTACGTCTCGTGACTCGCCGAGGCGCTGCCGCGCCGGACGTCGACCTGAACCTCCCGGACCGTCGGGGAACCCACGGACCGGTGGATCTGCACTCCCCGCACGGCGAACGAGGCGATACCGCCCTGGACATCGTCCAGAGCCCGCATGATGATGGCGAACTCGGACGCCGGGCGGCGTTCCTGGACCGATGGGCAGAGGCGGGCGTAAGCGGCCTCGTAGCGCGAGTCGCTGACCTCCGTCAGGTAGGCGCGGACGGCGTCGGCAGGGCCGTTGGCGGAGCGGAAGAACAGGAACAGGCCTGTCCCGCCCGCGCCGGCCAGGAGGGCGAGCACGAGGACGAGCGGAATCAGCCACCGGGCGGCCCGGCTACGGCGGGGCGCCGGCGGCCCGCCCGGCCACCCGGGGCCCCCCACGAGGTCGGCGGGACGGGTGGCGGCGGGGGCCACCAGGGTGGCCGTTGCGGGTCATGGTGCACCCCCCACCCTCCTCCCACTTCCTCACATTCGCTCCTGCACCACATCATCAGTACACGACAGCCGAGCACCCCGCTGCCGCAGGGCGACACCGACGAGCGCCCAGACCAGGTCGGCGATCGTGGCGAGAAGCCGCGCCACCAGCGCGACCAGGGTCGCCGGCCCACTGGCGACCGCCGGGGCCAGCGCCAGTACCAGTACCGCCTCCCGCACCCCCGCCCCGGCGGGCAGCACCAGTACCAGGAACCCGGCGGTCCAGGCCAGGGCATAGGCCCCGAGGGAGAGCAGCAACAGCCGGCCGCCGCCGACCGCCGGATGCAGATCCCGGACGAGCAGCCAGGTCGCCACCCCGTAGCAGCAGAAGCTGAGCAGCAACCAGCCGGCTCCGGCGGCGACGGCCCGCGGGGGCAGCGGTTCGGTCAACGGTGGGCGGCGCAGCAGCCGGAACGCCAGCGCCAGCAGGCGGGACAGCACCGGCGGGCAGAGCACGACGACGAAGACGGGCACGACCGCCAGCGCCCACCAGTAGTCGGCGAGCGCCTGCGCGGAGACGAACGGCAGGGTGACCGCCGCGGCGAGCCCCCCGCTCGGCACCGCGAGCGCCAATACGACCAGGCTCGCCGAAGCCGCCTTCGACCGGGAGACGCCGTGGTCGCGGGAGAGCTCCATCTGCGCGAGCACCGGCCACACGCTGCCCGGGATGTACTTGCCGATCTGCCCGACGAAGAAGATCCGCACGGCGGCCCGCAGGGGAAGCGCGGCACCCAGCCCTCCCAGCAACGCCCGCCAGGACAGCACGGTGGTACCGACGGCAAGCACGGTGACCACACCCGAGGCCACCACGCCGCCCACGGTGAGCGAGCGGACGGACTCCTCGATCTCGTTCCACTGGCTGACCAGGGCGAGAACCAGCAGCCCGAGGGCCACCAAGAGCGCACCACGCATGGCCCACCAGCGTGGGCCGCGCCCAGCCCGGCGGCGGGAGGCGGCGCCCCGGCGCGCCGACACGGTGTGCTCACCCACCTGGTCAGCCTAGAACGGCGGTCGGGCCGCCATCGTGCCGGGCCCCGACACGATGGCGGATCCCGACACGATGGCGGGTCCTCACCCGCCGAACCCCGATGACCGGGCGATACCCGGGTGCGTTCGGGGTCAGAGCGCCCGAGTCAGGACGCCGGGGTCAGGGCGCCGGGGATCAGCGATGGTCGCCGATGGCCTCGCCGGCCCGCTCGCCCGCCGGGGCCGCTTCGCCGGGCGAGGCCGGGTCGTCCTCGATCGCCGGCTGGCGCTTCGCGACGGCCTCGACGACCTTGCGGGCGAGGTCCTGCGGGGCAAGCCCGACCTCGGCCATGACCTCGTCCCGCTTGCCGTGGTCGAGGAATCGCTGGGCGATGCCGAAGTCCCGCAGGGGCACGTCGACGTCGGCGTCGCGCAGCAACTGGGCCAGCGCAGCCCCGACCCCGCCGACCCGGCCGTTGTCCTCGACGGTGACGACGAGGTCGTGGGCGCGTGCAAGATCGATCAGTGCCGGGTCCAGTGGCTTGACCCACCGCGGGTCGACGACGGTGATGCCGATGCCCTGGCTCGCGACCCGCTCCGCGATCTCCAGGCAGGTCGCGGCCATCGCGCCGATGGAGACCAGCAGCACCTCGCGGCGCTGGGCCACCTTCGGCGAACGGTAGAGCACGTCCACCCCGCCGACCGTGTCAATCGCCGGCACGTCCGCGGCGACCTTGCCCTTGGGGAAGCGCACGACGGTCGGGCCGTCGGTGTTACCCACGGCCTCGCGCAGTTCCGCCCGCAGGGTCGGCGCGTCCCGCGGGGCGGCGATCGCGAGCCCCGGGACAACCTGCAGGAACGACAGGTCCCACATGCCGTTGTGCGACGCCCCGTCCTCCCCGGTGATACCGGCCCGGTCGAGCACGAACGTCACGGGCTGGCGGTGCAGGGCGACGTCCATCAGGACCTGGTCGAACGCGCGGTTGAGGAACGTGGCGTAGAGACACACGACGGGCTTGAGCCCACCCATCGCGAGCCCGGCGGCCGAGGTGACGGCGTGCTGCTCGGCGATACCGACGTCGAACACCCGGTCCGGGTAGGCCTTGGCGAAGGCGCCGAGACCGACCGGCTGGAGCATCGCGGCGGTCAGCGTGACGACGTCGGGCCGCTCGGAACCGATCTGCACGATCTCGCCCGAGAAGATGCTCGTCCAGCTGATGGTCTTCGACGTCGACACCGGCTTACCGGTCGCCGGGTCGATGATGCCGACGCCGTGGAAGTTGTCGGCGTCGTCCTGCTCCGCCGGCGGGTAGCCGAAGCCCTTGCGGGTCACGCAGTGGACGATGACGGGCCCGCCGAAGTCCCGAGCCCGGCGCAGGGCCGACTCGACCGCGACGACGTCGTGGCCGTCGACCGGGCCGACGTACTTCAGGCCGAGGTCCTCGAACATGCCCTGCGGCTGGACGACGTCCTTGATGCCCTTCTTGATGCCGTGCAGCGCGTCGAACAGCGGGGGGCCGACCAGCGGGGTGCGGCCGAGGACCTGCTTGACGACGTCGAGGACCTGCTCGTACTCGGGCGCCAGCCGCAGCGCGGCGAGGTGGTCGGCGAGGCCGCCGATCGTCGGTGCGTAGGACCGGCCGTTGTCGTTGACGACGATGACGACGGGCCGGTCGTCGGCGGCGATGTTGTTCAGCGCCTCCCAGCACATCCCGCCGGTCAGGGCACCGTCACCGACGACGGCGACGACGGCCCGGTCCTCACCACGCAGCGCGTAGGCACGCGACAGCCCGTCGGCGTAGGACAGGGCGGTCGAGGCGTGCGAGTTCTCGATGATGTCGTGCTCGGACTCGGCCCGGCTAGGGTAGCCGGAAAGGCCACCCCGCTGGCGCAGCCCAGAGAAATCGTCCGCCCGGCCGGTCAGAATCTTGTGCACATAGGACTGATGGCCGGTGTCCCAAAGGATGCGGTCGAATGGCGAATCAAACACACGATGTATTGCCAACGTCAGCTCGACAGCCCCCAGATTCGGCCCGAGGTGACCTCCCGTACGCGCGACTGCGTGAATGAGGAAATCACGGATCTCGGCCGCCAGGGTGCCGAGCTCCTCGTGGTCAAGGCGCTTGACGTCCTGCGGACTACTGATCGTGGACAGAAGCGACACGGCGTGAACTCCCTCTCCCGAAAGGGGATCGGTCCGGGTCCGGCAAAGTCTACGCAGCCCGCCTGGTCCCTTGCAGACGGGCACCCGACATGTGAGTTCCTCGTAGACCGTCAGGCAATAGGCCTGATCGCGGTAGAATCCACCTCCCCGGTTGTCCACTATTGGTCCGGATCCGAGTACGCGGATGCACACACTCTGTCGGCGTGGCGCGCGGGCGACACGCCGGGACGACCAGGTCGTGCCAGAAGCGGCCGGAAGTGGAGTCCACGCCGTTCCGGCGACACTTCTGGTACCGGCGCAATCACACCAGGTTCGGACTCCGGTCCGCGCCTCGCGGCTCGAGCAGCGCCACACACTCGACGTGGGCGGTCATCGGGAACAGGTCGAAGGCGCGCAACGCGACGAGGTCGTAGCCCACGGCTGCCGCGGCGGCGAGGTCCCGACCCAATGCGACGGGATCGCAGGCGACGTAGGCGACCGCGCGGAGGCGATGGGCGAGCAGCGCGGCCACCACCGCCGGGCCCGCCCCGGTGCGCGGCGGGTCGAGCACCGCGAGATCGACCCGGCCGGCCGGCCCGCCCGTACCGAGCACCCCGCGGATGGTAGCCGGTGTCACCCGCAACGCCCGCAGCGAGACCCATGGCAGATCGGCGAGGTTGTTCGCCGCGGCCGCGACCGACACGGCGTCGGACTCCAGTGCGATGACGCGGCCAGCGGCGCCGACATCCTCCGCGAGGAACGCCGCGAACAGGCCCGTCCCGGCATACAGGTCGAGCGCGGTCTCCCCGGCTCGGGGACGCAGGGCCCCGCGGACCGCGTCCACCAGCACGCCGGGAGCCGCCGGATGGACCTGCCAGAACACCTCCGGCCCGAGCCGGAACCTCCGCTCCCCCACCACCTCGACGGCCTCCCCGGGGACTCCGGCCTCCCCGGTCCCGGCGCGCCCGTCGTCGACGACCGTCCCGGCGCCGGCGGGATGCACCGCCACGGCCACCTGCCCGGTCGCCGGGCTGGCCGCGACCTCGACGGCGTCGGCCCCGGGGAACCGCCGGCCGGCGAGCGCCGCGAGGACGAGGGGGTGGGCAATGCGGCAGTCCGGCGTCGCCACCACCTCGTGCGAGCGGCTCGCCCGCAGCCCGACCTCACCGCCGGCCGTCACCGCGAAGCGCATCCGAGTCCGCCACGCCAGTCCGTCGTCGACGCCACCGGACCGGTCGGATCCGGTCAGCCGCTCCGGGCCGCTGACGGGCACCGCCTCGACCAGCACCTCCAGCGCCGGCTCGGCGCCGGGTCTGGCCTCGGCCGCCGTCCCGAGGCCGGACCCGGCGTGCGCGAGGCTGACCCGGGCGTCGAGGCCACCGAACCGCCGAAGGGCGTCGGCCACGACCTCGGCCTTGCCGCGCCGCTGCGCCGCGAGGCCGGCATGCTGCCAGTCGCACCCCCCGCACAACCCTGGGCCGGCGTGCGGGCAGGGCGCGACCACTCGGTCCGGCGAGGGCGTCAGGACGGCGACCACGTCCGCCCGCCAGTACCGCTCGTGGGAGGCGTCGGTAACTCGGGCACGGACCCGTTCGCCGGGCAGGGCATGGCGGACGAACACCACCCGACCGCCCGAGCGGGCGACGCAGAAGCCGCCGTGGGCCACCGGCCCAACGTCGAGGTCGAGCAGCGAGCCGACCGCGATCCCCGGGGCGCGGGCCTGCCGTGCGGTGTCCCCGGAGACGCGCGATCGCGCGGGCCGGCGCTGTCGACTCACCGCTTCCGCTCCGACGGGCCGGGAAGCGTGGCCCGGCCCTGTCGCACCGCGCCCGCCCCGGTCCGCTCGAGCCGCTGCTCGGCCAGCCTGGACGAGGCGAGCTGCCAGGGCACGCTGGTGACCATGACGCCGGGCTGGAAGAGAAGCCGGGCCTTGAGCCGCAGCGCGCTCTGATTGTGCAGGAGATGCTCCCACCAGTGACCGACGACGTACTCGGGGACGTAGACGGCGACGACGTCCCGTGGGCTCTCCCGCCTGATCCGGGCAACGTAGTCCAGCACCGGGCGGGTCACCTCCCGGTAGGGGGAGGCCAGCACCACGAGATCGACGGTGATCCCCCGCTCCGCCCACGCCTTGCGGAGCCGATCGGCCTCCGCCTGGTCGACGGCGACCGTGACCGCGACGAGGCTGTGTGGCCGCGACGCCTTGGCGTAGGCCAGGGCCCGCAGCGTCGGGGCATGGATCTTACTGACGAGGACGACGGCGTGGATCCGGGAGGGCAGGGTCGGCGGCCCGGGTTCCGGGGTGAGTTCGACCGCGACCCGGTCGTAGTGAGCCCTGATCCCCCGCATCCCGAGAAAGATGATCGGGATAGCCAGACAGACGATCCAGGCACCGTGGGTGAACTTCGTGACCAGCACGAGGATCAGCACGGTGCCGGTGAGACAGGCGCCGAAGAAGTTGATCGCCTGAGACCGGCGGATCCGCCGACGGGCGGCCGGATCGGACGCAGCCGGGTCGTCCGAGCGCAGGATGCGCGCCCAGTGCCGCACCATCCCGGTCTGGCTGAGGGTGAACGAGATGAAGACCCCGAGGATGTAGAGCTGGATCAGGGCGGTGACCTGCGCGTCGAACACGACGATCAGCAGGATCGCGAAGCCGGCGAGCAGCACGATCCCGTTGGAGTAGGCCAGTCGGTCGCCGCGGGTGTATAGCTGACGCGGCAGGTAGCCGTCGCGGGCAAGGATCGAACCCAGCACCGGGAAGCCGTTGAAGGCGGTGTTCGCCGCCAGCATCAGGATGAGAGCGGTGACGACGGCGATGTAGCCGAAGCCGGGCGATCCGTCCCCGAAGACGGCGGCGGCGACCTGGGCGATCACGGTCGGCTGCTCACCACTGGCGCCGATCAGGTCCCCGGTGTGCTCGGCGACATGCACGTCGGAGATCAGAGCCAGCGCGGTGACGCCGCCGAACATCGTGACTGCGATGAACCCCAGCATCAGCAGGGTGGTCGCGGCGTTGCGGCTCTTGGGCTTCCGGAACGCGGGCACCCCGTTGCTGATCGCCTCGACCCCGGTGAGCGCCGTGCATCCCGAGGCGAACGCCCGCAGCACCAGGAACACCAGGGCGAATCCCGCGTAGTCGTGTTCGGCGACCACCTGGTATCCGGCGCTCTCGGCCCGCGGCGGATGACCGACGGCCGCCTGGACCAGCCCGGTGACGATCATTACGAAGATGCCGAGCACGAAGCCGTAGGTCGGGATGGCGAACGCCGTGCCGGACTCGCGCACCCCACGCAGGTTCATTATCGTCAGTAGGATCACGATGACGACCGCGAGGAGCACCTTGTGCGCGGCGAGCCCGGTGACGGCCGACGTCAGGTTCGCGACACCGGCCGACACCGACACCGCGACCGTGAGGACGTAGTCAACCAGCAGGGAACTGGCCACCAGCAGGCCGGCCCGCGGGCCCAGGTTGACCGAGACGACCTCGTAGTCGCCGCCGCCGCTCGGGTAGGCGTGCACGTTCTGCCGGTAGGACGCCACCACCGTCAGCATCAGGATGGCGACGGCTCCAGCAAGCCAGGGCGAGTAGTGGTAGAAGGCCAGCCCGCCGAGTGACAGGACAAGCAGGATCTCCTCGGTCGCGTACGACACCGAGGAAAGGGCATCGCTCGCGAAGACGGGCAAGGCGATCCGTTTGGGGAGCAGTGTCTCCCCAAGCCGGTCGCTCCCGATCGGTCGACCGACGAAACCGCGCTTGAGGCGATCCGTGAGCGCCACGCGGCGATGTTACCGACGCCAGCCACGCAGTTCAGCATCAGTGTGGCATGGCACACAGATGCTCCGTATCCGGAGATCCGGCCACGTGACCTGCGCCGGTCAGGCCGGATCGGACTACCCTGAACCCTTGTGCATGTCGTGATCCTCGGCTGCGGCCGAGTCGGCTCCGCGCTTGCCCGCAGCGTCGAACGGTTCGGCCACTCAGTAGCGATCATCGACCAGAACCCCGCCGCGTTCGGGCGGCTACCGCGCGATTTCACCGGTTTGCGGGTCACCGGGATAGGCTTCGACCGCGACACCCTCATCGAGGCGGGCATCGAGCGGGCCGCCGCGTTCGCCGCCGTCTCCAGCGGGGACAACTCAAACATCATCGCCGCCCGGGTGGCCCGCGAGATGTTCGGGGTCGAGCGGGTCGTCGCGCGGATCTACGATCCCGGCCGGGCCGAGGTCTACGAGCGGCTCGGTATCCCCACCGTCGCCACGGTGCGCTGGACCCGGGACCAGATCCTCGGCCGGCTCCTGCCCGACGCTGTCACGCCGCAGTGGTCCGATCCGTCGGGCTCGGTGCTGCTGGCCGCGATCCCACCAGGACCCACCTGGGTGGGCCGCCGGATCCGGGAGCTGGAGGAGTCCGCCGGGGTACGGGTGGTCTGCGTGACCCGGTTCGGCGAGGGTGTCCTGCCCGACGCCCGCACCCTCGTCCAGGACGGTGACGTCGTGCACGTGGCCGTGACGAAGGCGCACGCATCCGAGGCGGACACGGTGCTGCGCACCGGGCCGGACGGCGAGGGCTCCGGGTAGCTCCGGGCAGATCCAGGCAGACGATGACGCGCGAGGAGGAGAAGCGATGAGCGTGCGCCGGGTGGTGATCGCGGGAGCGGGCAAGGTCGGCCGGTCCATCGCCGCCGAACTGCTGGAGAACGGCTCCGAGGTGCTCATCATCGAGCGGGATCCGCAGAAGATCCGGACCGACGCGCTACCGGAGGCCCGGTGGCTGCTCGCGGACGCCTGCGAGCTGTCCCAGCTCGACGCGGCCGGGCTGAACGAGTACACCGTCCTGGTGGCCGCCACCGGGGACGACAAGGTGAACCTCGTCGTCTCGCTGCTCGCGAAGACCGAGTTCGGCGTGCCCCGGGTCGTGGCGCGGGTCAACCATCCCAAGAACGAATGGCTGTTCACCGAGTCGTGGGGGGTGGATGTGGCGGTGTCCGCGCCGCGCCTGCTCACGGCTCTGGTCGAGGAGGCCGTCAGCGTCGGCGACCTCGTCCAGCTGATGCGGTTCCGGCAGAGCGATGCATCCCTCGTCGAGCTGACGCTGGCCGAGAACGCGCCGGTGATCGGCCAGCGGCTCAGCGAGATCGCCCTGCCGGCGGACAGCGCCCTGGTGGTGATCCTGCGTGACGGACGGGCGGTCATTCCCTCGCCCGACGCCACCCTGGAAGACGGCGACGAGGTTCTCGCGGTCACGACGAACGCCGAGGCCGAGGAGAAGCTCGCCGTGCTGCTCGGTCAAGCGCCGGCAGGCGCGGGCACGCCGGGCTGACGCGCGACAGGCTGGCGATGCGGAGGCGGTCAGCCGGCAGGCCGCCGCTCTCCGCGCGGGGGCTCGCCGCGCGGGGCGTCCCCGGCCAGCACCTCGCCGTCCAGCACCTCGCCGTCCACGACCGTCGGGTCGGTGGCGGCGGTGGCGGCGGGGGGCAGCGGTGCGATCCGGCGGACGATGGCGAAGCTGGCCAACACCGCGACACCGAACAGCGGAAGTCCCAGGGCGATGTTGGCCGCGGCCAGCCAGCCGGGCTCGTCGGCGAGGTAGAGCACCCCCTGCACGACGAACCGCACACCGAACACGGCGATCCAGACGACCGTCGCCCACACCGCGGCCCGCCGCTGGCGGGGCACCCGCTGCCAGTTCGCATAGCGGCTGTCCAGACCGGCCATGAGATACCCCGCCACCGGCCGGCGCAGGACGATCGACAGCAGGGCCACCACCCCCCAGAGCGCGTTCTTCGCGATGCTGGGCAGGAAGAACCCCTTCGCGTTCCCGGTGCGAGAGGCCACGAATGCAGCGATCGCCACGGCGAACAACCCCGAAAAGGTCTGCTGGGTCGGCTCACGGCGCACGATGCGCAGCACCAGCAGAGCGGCCGCCGTGGCAATGGCGACCGCAATGCCGGCGGTCAGTCCGGCCTCGGCGTTCACCGTCACAAACGCCACGGTGGGCACGGAGCTGTCAATGATCCCCCGTGGGCCGCCGATGGCCTCGGACATCGTCATCGGAGGCGTGTCGGGAGATGGCGTACGTGGCATGTCTGGTTAAGATCCCGTCGGGTTGGGCGGACCCGCCGACCTAGGCGCTCGCCGACGGAACGGGGAGTAGTTCGTAACGCGGGTTGAAGATGATCGGACGGTTCTCCTGCACGGTAACGCGCCCGGAAGCCTTGACCGACGCGCCAGCCCGCAGGCCCGGGATGTCCCGGCGGCCGAGGAAGACCAACGTGACGGTGCCGCTGCCGTCGTAGATGTCGACCTCCAGGGTCGGTGCACCCGAACGCGCACGTACCGTCACGGCCTGGATAGTACCCGCGACGCAGATCTCGTCCCGGTCACGACAGCCGCTCATCGGGGCGGCGCCCGCCGCCGCCGAGGCCGCCTGGAGGTCCTCGGCGTCGAGCTCGCTCGTCCCTGCTGTCAGTCTGTGGAGCTTGCGCCCCAACCAGCCGCGTGACTCGCCCACGGCTCCTCCGATCCGGCTCGTCGGCGACTCGGCGCAAGCAACTGCTGCTCGAGCACGTCCAACACGTTCAACACGTCCAATGCAACGCATGACCGGCGCTCACTGTGCCCGCCCCGCATGGCGCCTTCGGCGCAATGCGGGGACCCCGGGCACAGGGCGGTCAGCGGATCTCGGCTATACGCGCACCGCGCACGGGCATCTCGGGCCGTCCGCTGGTCGCCGAGGCGACCGGTCCGCCGGAACCAGCGGGGTGATCGGGGTGATCAGTGATCTCTTTCGGCAGCCTCAGGGGCAACGGATCCCGCACCGGCATCGCGCCGTCACCACGAGAAATGATCAGATTGCGCAACGCGGCGTCCAGGAGGGGGCCGGCCGCCGGATCCTGTCCGGCCGCGCCGGTCACCACCGCCCGCAGGAACCAGCGCGGACCGTCCACACCGATCATCCGACCCGGCACGGTCTCGCCCGGTCGCCCGGTCGGCAACCTCATCCGCAGTTCGGGGCCGTAGCGACCGTCTGCCTCCGACCCACCGCCCCCCTGAATGGTCTCCAGAATCTCGGCCCGTACCTCGTCCCAGAGGCCCCGGCTCTTCGGCGCCGCGAAGACGGAGAGCTCCATCGCGCTGCGTCCGTCGGTCACCAGCACCGTCAGCGGCTTGCCGGTCGACTCCTCGACCTGGAACTGCACCTGCATGCCGTCGAGCGCCGGAATCCGCAACGACCCGAGATCGAGGCGATGCACGTCGTCATCAGGTGCCTGCGCGATGTCGTAGGGACCGTCGGGCTCCGACGAGCCCCGCGAGGTGACCTTCTCGGGGACGTCCACCTCGGAGGCCTCGCGACGGTCGAACTCCCTACGCCCTCGCCCGAACACCGGTGGTCTCCTTTCCCGGATCTGTCGCTGATCTTGTGATTCTTCTGGCCCGCCGGTGATCATCGGGTGAGGAGGGCCCGTTTGCGGAGCAGGCCGAAGC
>NZ_CDWRCK010000028.1:11216-24918 GCF_977927595.1 Frankia sp. CcWB3 | reverse complement strand
ACCCCAACCACCCCGCCCGGCGCGGCCCACAGCCATGCCCGTGAACCGTCACCTACAGCAAGATCACTAAAGCAGGTGAATGTTTACCCGGGAAGCTGCCAACATGAATGTGAGTCATCTTGTTCATCCGCCGTGACCAGCATCGATAGCGCCGACATCTGTACGTAACACGGCAGGTACCTCGCTGAAACTCTTGTTCGAATGTTCCGATAACATCTCATCTGCACGGGGCGTTTGCTACCGTCATCTACACCGCTCCGGCGGATCGGGGGATCCCCGTAATCGGGCGATCTTCCTGGCGTACCGTGTGCTCCGGACCACTTCGGCGGCGCGCCCGGAGCTATGTGGGCGGCGCCACGAGGGAAAGTTTCCAGGAAAATTTTAATTAAAGATTTTTCCTTGCGAATATCCTTCGTGGTATCTTTCGGGAGAAGCTTCCAGCCATCCCGACGGAATACCTGTTAACGCCGAAGTTACCGGGGCTTGCAGGGCTGAAATAAACGGCTCCTAGTGTTCTTCGTGTCGCCACCGGACAAACGGAGAACCACTGTTCGGGGCGAGCCCATGGCCTTCTGTTCTCGATCGACGGCTGGTGATGACAGTGCCCGGTCCCCGTTTTCCCAGCTCATCCACGCCTACGGTCGAGCCGGCCGCGCCGGTCAGGTTTTGCGACACCACCCTGCGCGACGGCGAGCAGGCGCCTGGGGTGGCATTCACCGCAGCCGAGAAACTTGCCATCGCCGCTGCTCTGGACGCTATCGGCGTACACCAGATCGAGGCCGGAATACCTGCCATGGGACCCGCCGAACGGGATGTCCTGCGGGAGATCCTCGCGACGCAGCCTCAGGCCGGCGTGGTGGCGTGGTGCCGGGCCGACCGCCGCGACATCGATGCCGCGGTGTCCTGCGGAATTGTCACTGCGCACCTAACCATTCCCGTCTCCGATCTGCATCTGAAGAGCAAGCTGGGCCGGGACCGGGGATGGGCGCGGCGCCGCATCCGCGACTGCGTCTTCGACGCGGCCGACCGCGGGCTGCGGTTTAGCGTCGGTCTGGAGGACGCCTCCCGCGCGGACGACAACTTCGTCATCGAGCTGGCCGGCGAGCTGCGCGAGTGGGGTGCCACCCGGATCCGCTGGGCCGACACGGTCGGTCTGCTGGACCCGGTCAGCGCCTACACCCGGCTCGGCCGGCTGGTCCAGGCGGTCCCGGGGGAGTGGGAGATCCACGCCCACGACGACTTCGGTCTGGCGACCGCGAACACCATCGCCGCGGTTCAGGCCGGATTCACCTGGGTTAGCACCACGGTGCTGGGTCTGGGGGAGCGGGCCGGCAACGCCCCGCTGGAGGAGGTGGCGATGGCCCTGCGGCACCTGTTGAAGGTGCCGGTGGACCTGGACACCACCTCGTTCCGCAGGCTCGCGCGGATGGTGGCCCGGGCCGCCTGCCGCCCGCTGCCGGTGGGCAAGGCGGTGGTCGGTGAGTCGGTGTTCGCGCACGAGTCGGGGATCCACGTCCACGGCGTGCTGCGACACCCGTCGACCTACGAGCCGTTCGACCCCGCCGAAGTAGGCGGGCAACGGCGGCTCGCGTTCGGGAAGCACAGCGGCCGGGTCTCGGTGCGTCACGCGCTGGCCCAGTACGGCATCACCGCCGACGACAGCGAGATCGAGCCGCTGCTTGAGCGGGTCCGGGCCACGGCGACCCAGACGAAGCGCGGCCTGCACGGCCGTGACTTCCAGGAACTTCTCGGGCGGGCCGAAGTGCCGGCCCCCCGAGTGGAGGCCCCGCCGTCCTAGGCCTGGTCCGGCAGGGACCGGACCCGGCTGGCAGACGCAACGGGGTCGATCAACAACTAACGGTTGTGCCGATGTCCTGGCCAAACCCGGCCGGCGGCACGACTCCAGCCCAGGGGCCCAGCGGCCCGACCTGCCCGATCGGCGTGGTCGTGGCACCGGTGCCCCCTGTGCTGGGCAACCGTTCCGAGGAGGAACACCGCATGCGCCAGATCGCGTTCTACGGCAAGGGTGGTATCGGCAAGTCCACCACCCAGCAGAACACCATGGCGGCGATGGCCGAGATGGGCAAGAAGGTCATGATCGTTGGCTGCGACCCCAAGGCCGACTCGACCCGGCTCATCCTGCACTCCAAGGCCCAGACCTCCGTCATTCAGCTGGCCGCCGAGAAGGGCTCGGTCGAGGACCTAGAGCTCGACGAGGTCCTGGTCGAGGGCCAGTGGGGCATCAGGTGCGTCGAGTCCGGCGGCCCGGAGCCCGGTGTGGGCTGCGCCGGCCGCGGTGTCATCACCTCCATCAGCTACCTGGAGGAAGCCGGCGCCTACGAGGACCTCGACTTCGTCACCTACGACGTCCTCGGTGACGTCGTCTGCGGCGGGTTCGCGATGCCGATCCGCCAGGGCAAGGCGCAGGAGATCTACATCGTCACCTCCGGCGAGATGATGGCGATGTACGCGGCGAACAACATCGCCCGAGGCATCCTCAAGTACGCGCACTCCGGCGGTGTCCGGCTCGGCGGGCTCATCTGCAACAGCCGTAACACCGACCGCGAGGACGAGCTGATCATCGAGCTCGCCCGCCGGCTCAACACCCAGATGATCCACTTCATCCCGCGTAACAACGTCGTGCAGCACGCCGAGCTGCGCCGGATGACGGTCATCGAGTACGACTCGAAGAACGAGCAGGCCGACCAGTATCGGCAGCTCGCCAAGAAGATCGTCGACAACGACATGAAGACCATCCCGACGCCGATCACCATGGACGAGCTCGAGGAGCTCCTCATCGAGTTCGGGATCATGGAGCAGGAGGACGAGACCATCATCGGCAAGGCCGCCGCTGTCGCCTGACCCTGTCACCTGCTCCGACTCCGTCGAGGATGAGGTCCCGACCATGACGACGACGCCGGCACCTATCAAGGCCGAGACCGAGGCGATGATCGCCGAGGTGCTGTCGAACTACCCCGCGAAGACGGCCAAGTTCCGGGCCAAGCACCTCAAGGCCAACGACCCCGATGGGTCGAAGGAGTGCGAGGTCAAGTCCAACATCAAATCCCGCCCGGGGGTCATGACGATCCGCGGCTGCGCCTACGCCGGTTCCAAGGGCGTGGTGTGGGGCCCGGTCAAGGACATCGTCAACATCAGCCACGGCCCGGTCGGCTGTGGCCAGTACTCCTGGGCCACCCGGCGCAACTACGCCCGCGGCCCCTGGGGTGTGAACAACTTTGCCGCGATGCAGTTCACGACCGACTTCCAGGAGAAGGACATCGTCTTCGGCGGTGACCCGAAGCTAGAGACGGTCTGCGACGAGATCACCGAGCTGTTCCCGCTGGCCAAGGGGATCTCGGTCCAGTCCGAGTGCCCGATTGGTCTGATCGGTGATGACATCGAGGCGGTCTCCCGCAAGGCCTCGAAGAAGCTCGAGCTGCCAGTCGTCCCGGTGCGCTGCGAGGGGTTCCGCGGGGTCAGCCAGTCCCTCGGCCACCACATCGCCAACGACGCGGTCCGCGACCACGTGCTGGGCACCGGTGGGAACACCTTCAAGCAGACGCCGTATGACGTCGCGCTCATCGGCGACTACAACATCGGCGGCGACGCCTGGGCCTCCCGGAAGATCCTGGAGGAGATGGGCCTGCGGGTCATCGCCCAGTGGTCCGGTGACGGCACGATCAACGAGATGGCCTCGACGCACCTGTCGAAGCTGAACCTGATTCACTGCTACCGGTCGATGAACTACATCTGCACAACCATGGAGGAGCGATACGGCACTCCGTGGACCGAGTTCAACTTCTTCGGTCCCACCAAGATCGTCGATTCGATGCGGAAGATCGCGGCTTTCTTCGACGACGAGATCAAGCAGAAGACCGAGGCGGCGATCGCCCGCTACCAGGTCCGATTCGACGAGATCACGAACGCCTTCCGGCCGCGCCTGGAAGGCAAGCGGGTCATGCTCGCGGTCGGCGGACTACGGCCCCGGCACACCATCGGTGCCTACGAGGACCTCGGCATGGAGGTCGTCGGCACCGGCTACGAGTTCGCGCACAAGGACGACTACACCCGCACCTACCCCGCTCTCGCGGAGGGCGTGGTCCTCTACGATGACCCGACGGCCTTCGAGCTGGAGGAGTTCGCCAAGCGGCTCAAGCCGGACCTGATGGGCGCGGGCGTCAAGGAGAAGTACGTCTTCCACAAGATGGGCGTCCCCTTCCGCCAGATGCACTCCTGGGACTACTCCGGGCCATACCACGGCGTGGACGGCTTCGCGGTCTTCGCCCGTGACATGGACATTGCGATCAACAGCCCGACCTGGGACCTCCTGGAGACCCCCTGGTCGAAGGCCGGAGAGGTGTTCTGACCGGCCGGTCCGGCTCCCGCCGGCGGTAGCCGGCAGTCATCAGCCACGGTAGAAGGGAGGATGTCCGGTGACGACGACTCCGGAAACAAACAGTTCCGTCCCGCTGCGGGTCCTCGACCACAGCGAGCTGTTCAAGGACGAGGTCTACCAGGAGCAGTTCGAGGGCAAGCGCGAGTTCGAGAACGGCAGCGACGCCGCCGAGGTAGCCCGGGTCCTGGAGTGGACCCGCGGCTGGGAGTACCGGGAGAAGAACTTCGCCCGGGAGGCGCTGACCGTCAACCCGGCCAAGGCGTGCCAGCCGCTCGGCGCGGTCCTGGCGGGCCTCGGCTTCGAGGGCACCATGCCCCTGGTGCACGGCTCGCAGGGCTGCGTCGCCTACTTCCGCAGCCACTTCGCCCGGCACTTCAAGGAGCCCGTCCCGGCGGCATCCTCGTCGATGACCGAAGACGCCGCCGTCTTCGGCGGGCTGAACAACCTGGTCGAGGCGCTCGAGAACGCGACCACCCTGTACAAGCCCAAGATGGTCGCGGTCAGCACCACCTGCATGGCCGAGGTGATCGGGGAGGATCTGTTCGCCTACATCGGCGCGGCGCGGGACAGGGGCGCGATCTCCGCCGACTACCCGGTGCCGTACGCGCACACGCCGAGCTTCGTGGGCTCACACCTCACCGGCTACGACAGCATGCTCAAGGGCATCCTGGACCTCCTGGGCAAGACGGCGGACGCCGACAAGGTCGAGTCCCCCGGGAAGCCCCGGCTGAACATCGTGCCCGGCTTCGAGACCTACGTCGGCAACCACCGCGAGTACCGCCGCATCCTCGAGCTGATGGGTGTCGACCCCCTGATCCTGGGCGACCACAGCAGCTCCCTGGACTCGCCGGCGACGGGTGAGTACGAGCTCTACCCAGGTGGTACCCCGCTCGCCGAGGCCGCCACAGCTCGGTTCAGCCGCGCTACCGTGATGCTTCAGGAGACCACCACCCGCAAGACGACGGAGTTCGTCCGGGACGGGTGGAAGCAGGAGACGGTGGTGCTCGAGACCCCCATCGGGGTGAAGAACACCGACCGCTTCTTGACCGAGGTGGCCCGCCTGGCGGAGGTCGAGATCCCGGCCGAGCTCACCGCCGAGCGTGGCCGCCTGGTGGACGCGCTCACCGACTCGCATGCCTATCTGCACGGCAAGCGGGTTGCCATCGCGGGTGACCCTGACCTCGTCATCGCGATGACCGGCTTCGCCCTCGAACTCGGGATGATCCCGGTCCACCTGCTGAGCACGAACGCCGACAACTCCTTCGCGCCCAGGCTGGAGAAGGTCCTCTCGACCAGCAAGTTCGGCGAGGCGGCGACCGTCTGGCCGGGCAAGGACCTCTGGCACCTGCGGTCGCTGGTCTTTACCGAGCCGGTCGACCTGCTCATCGGGAGCTCGTACCTGAAGTACATCTCCCGGGAGGCGAACGTGCCGCTGGTCCGGGTCGGTTTTCCGATCTTCGATCGGCACCACCTGCACCGCTTCCCGATCGTCGGCTACACCGGCGGTCTGCACCTGCTCACCCAGCTCGTCAACACGGTGCTCGACGAGCTGGACCGCACCAGCCCCGACCACAGCTTCGATGTCGTCCGCTGAGCGTCCGACCGGGCACAACTGTGGTCGGTCCGGCTCCCGGCCGGATCTGAACGTGGTCGGCCGGCCGCGCCCACCGCGCTCCCTGCGACCGGCCGACCACCCCGCCGTGGGGTCGATCGATCACCTCCCGGATCGATCGACCCCTCGCCCCCGTCCCACCTCTTTCAAGAACCGTGCCCGTAGAACCGCGTCCTTCCGAGGATGGCCCATGGCAGCCACAGAACGCGTCGCGCTGTTCACCGAACCGGCCTGTAACCACAACAACGCCAAGACCACCAAGGCCCGCAAGGCGGGTTGTCCCAAACCCAAGCCCGGGGGCACTTCCGGAGGTTGTGCTTTCGACGGAGCCATGATCACCCTCGTCCCGATCGCCGACTGCGCTCACGTGGTCCATGGCCCGATCGGTTGCGCGGGCAACTCGTGGGACGGCCGGGGCAGCCTGTCGTCCGGGCCGGTGCTCTACCGGCACGGCTTCACCACCGACATGGCCGAGAACGACGTGGTGCTCGGGGGGGAACAGCGCCTGTTCGACACCATCCTGGAGGTCGTCGAGCGGCACTCGCCGCCAGCGGTCTTCGTCTATTCGACCTGCGTCACCGCGATGATCGGAGACGATCTTGACGCGGTGTGCGCGGCGGCCGCCGCCGAGTCCGGGGTGCCGGTGATCCCGATCCACTCGCCCGGGTTCGTTGGCAGCAAGAACCTCGGCAACCGGCTCGCCGGCCAGGCCCTGCTCGACCACGTGATCGGCACCGTCGAGCCGGAGCTCACCACCGACCGGGACGTCAACCTGATCGGTGAGTACAACATCGCCGGGGAGTTGTGGGACGTCCTGCCGCTGCTGTCCCGGCTGGGCCTCCGGGTGCAGGCGTGCATCAGCGGTGATGCCCGCTACCGTGACGTCGCCGCGGCCCATCGGGCCAGGGCGACGATGGTGGTCTGCTCGCGCGCGCTGCTCGGACTCGCCCGTGGCCTGCAGGAACGTTACGGGATCCCGTGGTTCGAGGGCAGCTTCTACGGCACCCGGGCGATGGGCGACACCCTGCGCGGCTTCGCCCGCCTGCTCGAGGACGACGAGCTCTCCCGCCGCACGGAGGAGCTCATCGCTGTCGAGGAGGCGGCCGTCGCCGTCGCACTTGAG
The DNA here is from genome assembly GCF_977927595.1 of Frankia sp. CcWB3. Classification (NCBI taxonomy): domain Bacteria; kingdom Bacillati; phylum Actinomycetota; class Actinomycetes; order Frankiales; family Frankiaceae; genus Frankia; species Frankia sp. CcWB3. The sequence continues at coordinate 17,787 of NZ_CDWRCK010000028.1, read as the reverse complement.
CCGTACCGGCGCAGGCTCGCCGGGCGCAAGGCGGTGCTCTACACCGGCGGGGTCAAGAGCTGGTCGATCGTGTCCGCGCTGCAGGACCTCGGCATCGAGGTGGTCGGCAGCGGCATCACCAAGAGCTCCGACGGCGACGTGGACAAGATCCGCGAGCTGCTCGGCGACGCAAAGATGATCAAAGAGGGCAGTCCGCGCGAGCTGCTGCGGGTCGCCGAGCAGACCGGGGCGGACATCCTCGTCGCCGGCGGCCGCAACCAGTACACCGCGCTGAAGGGCCGGCTGCCGTTCCTCGATATCAACCAGGAGCGGCACATCCCCTACGCTGGCTACACCGGGATGGTCGAGCTCGCCCGGCGCCTCGACATGGCGATCGCGAGCCCGGTCTGGGAGCAGGTCAGCCGGCCCGCTCCCTGGGACCTGGTTGGAGCCCGCTGATGGCCGAGGTCGTGACCGGAGAGCGGCAGGCGGCGATCGACCCGCTCAAGCACAGCCAGCCGCTCGGGGGTGCGCTGGTCTTCCTGGGCCTCGCCGGCTCGCTGCCGATCATGCATGGTGCGCAGGGGTGCGCGTCGTTCGCCAAGGCCCTGCTCACCCGGCATTTCAACGAGCCGATCCCGCTGCAGACCACCGCGATCACCGAGGTGACCGCGGTCCTCGGCAGTGGTGAGGCGATGGTGGAGACGCTCGATGCCATCCGGAAGAAGCAGCGGCCGGAGATTATCGGCCTGCTCACCACAGGAGTCACCGAGGTCAGCGGCGAAGACGTCGGCGGCCAGCTGCGCAAGTACCTCTCGGCCTGGGACGAGACCGACTCGAGCGGGCCGGAGGCGGGGGCGAACGACTCCGCCCCCGGCGGGGCCCCGCTGATCGTCGGGGTCTCCACCCCGGACTTCATCGGTGGGCTGTCCGACGGCTGGTCGGCCGCGTTGGAGGCGCTGGTCCGAGCGGTGGTGCCGGCAGAGCATTCCGAAACGGAGCCTTCCGAAGCGAACTATTTTACCGGGCGCACCGCCTTCATCGCGGCCAGCGATCCCGTAACGCATCTCACTACCGCTGGGTCCGCCGAGGCTGCTGGGTCCGCCAGGTCCCTGGGGTCCGCCGCCCGGCGGGTGGCGGCGGCGGACGATGGCGATCTGGATCCGCGCCAGCTCGCGGTCCTGGTCGGCCCATCCCTGACGGCGGCCGACCTCGACGAGCTCGGTGAGCTGATTCGCGCGTTCGGGCTCAATCCGGTACTCGTCCCCGACCTGTCCGGATCGGTGGACGGGCACCTGGCCCCCGCCTGGCAGCCCACGACGACCGGCGGCACCGGGCTCGCGCGGCTGCGGGCCCTCGGTCGGTCGCGGGCCGTGCTCGTCGCGGGTGCGACCGCGGCGGCGGCCGGTGACCTGCTCGCCGCCCGGACCGCCGCCCGGATCTTCCGCCACCGTCATCTCAGCGGACTGACGGAGATGGACGCCCTGGTCACCGAGCTGATCGAACTCACCGGAGCGTCCGCGCCGACCCGGGTCCGGCAGGCCCGGGCCCGGCTCGCCGACGGTCTGCTCGATACGCACTTCGTCCTCGGCGGCGCCCGGGTCGCGCTGGCAATGGAGCCGGAGACCCTGGTCGCCGTCGGTTCCCTGCTGCACGACGTCGGGGCCGAGGTTGTGGCGGCGGTGTCCCCGACCGGCGCGCCGGTCCTCGCGGACGCGCCCTGGGACAAGGTCGTCGTCGGCGATCTGACCGACCTCGCCGAACGGGCCCGGGCGGGCGGTGCGCACCTCGTCCTCGGTTCCAGCCATGCCCGCGAGGTCGCCGACCGGATCGGTGCCGCGCACCTGCCCGTCGGCTTCCCGATCTTCGATCGGCTCGGCGCGGCGCTGGCCGGTACCGCCGGGTACGCCGGAAGCCTGCGCCTGCTCATCGAAGCCGCGAATCGTCTACTCGATCACGAGCACGTGCACCGCCGTCCCGGGCGGAGGTTCTCCGTGCCCGGCGCGGATGGGCAGCCCGCCCACCGGGCCGAGATCCCCACCCAGCCCGGCTCCGCGGGTGAACCCGATCAACTCGACAACCTGTTCCAGGAGTCTCCGTGTTGAAGATCGCCTTCGCGACCAGCGACGGCACCGCTGTGGATCAGCATTTCGGGTGGTGCCAACGGTTCGACGTGTACGAGGTCGGCCCCGAGGGATCCAGGTTCCTGGAGACCCGCGCGCTCGACGCGGCGCCGACGGACGAACAGGACAAGATCGAATCTAGGCTCGCCGCGGTCTCGGACTGCGCGATCCTCAACATCAGTGACATCGGCGGGACGGCCGCGGCGAAGGTGGTGAAGGCCCGGATTCACCCGGTGAAGGTGGTCAAGGGCACCGCCATCCCCGAGCTGCTCCGCCGCTACACCTCGACGCTGGCCGGCAATCCGCCGCCCTGGCTGCGCAAGGTGCTGCGGTCCCACGAGCCGCAGCCGGCGGCGACCTGGACCCGCGGCGGTGCCACGGCCCTGAAGCCCAAGGGGGACGCGGCATGACCGCGAAGACCGGTTTCCTCGGCGACCTGGTCGACCAGCTGCGCGCCGGGGACACCTACGGCCAACTGGAACGGTTCTCCGACGAGGACCTGCTCCGCCCGTTCATCGTCACTCGGGAGCAGCGCCGCGAGATCGCGGTGAACTGCGACATCGACGCCGCCGTAGAGGGCCGGGTGCGCTCCTTTTACCAGGCGGTCGCGGCGGCCACCGAGAAGGCGACCGGGGCGTTCACCACCACCGTGCTCGACCTCAGTCACGAGGGGTTCGGGCGCGTGATCATTTGTGCCGGGCGGCTCGTCGTCCTCTCCGACGCGTTGCGGGACGTGCAGCGGTTCGGCTTCGGCTCCATGGACGAGCTCTCCGCCCGGGGCGAGTCGCTGGTGACCGGTGCGACCAAGCAGATCGAACGATGGAACGAGGTGGCCCGCGATGACTCCTGACGCCCAAGCCGCCGACACCCCGGCCGGGGGCGCCCCGGCCGACACCGAGCTGCGGCTGCGCAAGCTTCGTAGCCGGGCCTCCCAGCTCAAGCTCGACCTGCACGACCTCGCCGAGGACCTCCCGATCGGCTGGGAGGGCCTGCTCGACGTCGCCCGCCGGACCTACGACGCCTATGCGGAGATCGCCCTCCTCGAGGGCCTGCTCGAGAAGGAGACATCGCGATGAGCGTGAGCACGGCCGCCGGCCAGCTGGCGGACTTCCGCCGCTGTTCCACCGCCGAGGAGTACTTCACCCTGCTGGACGTCGACTACGACCCGCGGGTCCTGGCCGTCAACCGGCTGCACATCCTCCGGTACTTCGCCAACCAGCTGGTCGAGCTGCACAACACCCGGACCGAGGTCGGGAACCCGGTGGAGCTGCTGCGGGAGTACCGCGACGCGCTTGTCCGCTCCTACCAGGCCTTCACCGCCGCCTCCGCCCTGGACCATCGCCTGTTCAAGGTGCTGCAGGACCGCGCGCCGCAGGAGTCGTTCGTGCCCGCGTCGTCGATCACCGTCGAGCGGCTGGCCCCGACGGTGCCCCAGCCGTCGGGGCCGTCCGACCCGGTGGAGCCGTCCCAGTCCGCCTGGCCGCACCACGCCGCCACGTCCACCGACTACCTGGGTGGAACCCGATGAACAGTACCTACGACGTCGGCGACCTCGTGGTCGCCGTCAAGGCATTGCGTAACGACGGCACGTACCCGGACCCGGCGATCGCTGTCGGTGAGATCCTCGTCGAGGCCGGCACCCGTGGCCAGGTCATCAACGTCGGCCTCTACCTGCAGGAACACATCGTGTACGCGGTGGCGTTCGACCACGGCCGCATCGTCGGCGCGCTGGAACGTGAGCTCGTCTCCCCCGAGCAGTGGCAGCAGGCGGCGGCTGTCGCCGCCGGCACCGCCGCACCCGCCGCGGCGACCACCGCGACCACCGCGACCTCCTCTGCGACCGCTCCGGCGACCGGCACGGCGACCGCCCGGGGGAAGGAAGGGCGGTCGTGAAGGCAACCCCCGTCAGCCTGCCGCTGCTGCCCACCGACCTGGCAGGCGAGATCCCCCGGCAGGCCACCGAGCTGGCGCCCGACACCGCCGCCGGCTGCGCGAGCAAGTCCAGCTGTGGCACCAGCGCTCCGGTGCGGGACCCGGAGATTGCGGAGAAGATCGCCAACCATCCCTGTTACAGCGCCGAGGCCCACCAGTACTACGCCCGGATGCACGTGGCGGTCGCCCCGGGTTGCAACATCCAGTGCAACTACTGCAACCGCAAGTTCGACTGCGCCAACGAGAGCCGTCCCGGCGTCACCAGCACCCTGCTGTCCCCCGAGGACGCCCTCGCCAAGGTCAAGCTGGTGGCCAGCGAGATCAAGCAGATGAGCGTGCTGGGGATCGCCGGTCCCGGCGACCCACTGGCGAACCCGAAGCCGACCTTCCGGACGATGGAACTGGTGGCCCGGGACTGCCCGGACATCAAGCTCTGCCTGTCCACCAACGGGCTGACCCTGCCGGACCACGTCGACCGCATCGCCGAGCTGAACGTCGACCACGTCACCATCACGATCAACATGATCGACCCCGAGGCCGGGGAGCGGATCTACCCGTGGATCGCCTTCCGCGGCAAGCGGTACACTGGCCGGGAGGCGTCCCGGATCCTCTCCGAGCGCCAGCTCGAGGGCCTGGCGATGCTCACCGAGCGGAAGATCCTCTGCAAGGTCAACTCGGTGATGATCCCCGGGGTCAACGATGACCATCTCGTCGAGGTTTCCCGGAAGGTCAAGGAGCTCGGTGCCTTCCTGCACAACGTGATGCCGCTGGTGTCGGCGCCCGAGCACGGCACCCACTTCGGCCTGACCGGGCAGCGCGGCCCCACCCCGCAGGAGCTCAAGGCGCTGCAGGACCGCTGCGAGCAGGACGACGGCGCCGAGATGAACATGATGCGGCACTGCCGGCAGTGCCGCGCCGACGCCGTCGGCCTGCTCGGTGAGGACCGGGGTGAGGAGTTCACCCCCGAGGCGTTCCGTGGCCGTGAGATCGACTACGACCTCGAAGGCCGCCGGCAGACGCACAGCGAGATCGAACGGTGGCGCTCCGAGGTTGCTGCCACCCGGGGAGTGCTGAACATCTCGACCGGCGCGGTCATTCCCTCCGGCCCGGGCGCATCCCCCGATGAGGGCACCCCGGCCGGGGCCCGCCCGGGGAACGCCCGCCCGGAGGACGTCGTGCTCGTCGCTGTCGCGACCAAGGGCAGCGGCGTGGTGAACCAGCACTTCGGTCACGCGACCGAGTTCTGGATCTACGAGGGGGGTCCGGGCTGGGCCCGGCTCGTGCAGACCCGCGACGTGGACCGCTACTGCAACGGCCCGTCGGACTGCGACGAGGACGCCTCCAAGCTCGACAAGACGGTCGCGATGCTGTCCGACTGCGCGGCGGTGTTGTGCAGCAAGATCGGCCTCGGGCCGCGCGAGGCGCTCGAGAACGCCGGGATCGAACCGGTGGAGCTCTACGACCTGATCGAGAAGGCGGTGGCCGAGGTCGGCTCCCGCCTTGTTGCACATCGTGCCGAAGCGGAGGTTGCCGTCCGATGAGCGCCACCACCCCCACCGTCGAACTGACCGACCGGGCCGTGAAGCAGGTCCGTCACCTGCTCGCCTCGACTCCCGGCACGAGCGGGTTCAGCCTGCGGATCGGCGTCGACCCCGGTGGCTGCGCCGGCTTCATCTACAACCTGGCGCTCGTCCCCGGCGCTGAGGCCGAGGACGTCGTCGTCGGCCAGGACGGCTTCGACGTCGTCGTCCACTCGTCGATGGTTCACCTGCTGCGCGGGCTGCGCGTGGACTACACCGAGACGCTGACCTCCTCCGGGTTCACCTTCCATAACCCGAACGCGACCAGCTCCTGCGGCTGCGGGACGTCCTTCGGTGCCTCGGACTCCACCGAGCGCACCGCCGCGGACGCCCGCCTGCGCGAGCAGGTCGAAGAGATCATGGAGGAGATCCGGCCCTTCCTGCGGGGAGACGGCGGGGACGCCGAGGTCATCGCGACCCTCGCCGGCAACGGCGAGCCCGGGACGGCGGAGGTGCACCTGCGCCTTACCGGAGCCTGCGGCGGGTGCTCCAGCGCCACCGCGACCCTGACCGGCGTCATCGAGAGCCGGTTGAAGGAGGCCCTGCCCGAGATCGGCCGGGTCGCGCTGGTGTCTTGACAGCGCACTACTTGATCATCTGTTCGGCCTAACCCGGGGAGCGCCCGATGGTCACCGCCCGATTCCGTTCCCACCCGCGTCTGCTGGGGTCCATCTGCGCCGGGCCGCCGGCACCGTACCCATCCCGTCGGCAGGCGCCGTCCGTCTTCGACCCGCATCGACGGTACGAGCGGCAGTTGGGTATCCCGGGCTTCGGAGTGTCCGCTCAGCGGCGGCTCAGCGGCGCGACCGTCCTGGTGGCGGGGGTAGGCGGGGTCGGCGGAGCGGCGGCGACCTACCTGGCCGCCGCCGGCATCGGCCGGCTGATCCTGGTCCATCCGGGCGTTCTGGAGGAGCCGGACCTCAACCGGCAGACCCTGATGCGGCCCGACCGGGTGGG
>NZ_CDWRCK010000028.1:5656-10914 GCF_977927595.1 Frankia sp. CcWB3 | reverse complement strand
CGACGCCCGGCACAACTTCCCCGAGCGGTATCTGCTCAACCGGCTGTGCCTGGCGACGCAGGTCCCCCTGGTCGTCGCCGCGATGAACGCCACCGAGGCGTATCTGCTGGTGGTCCGGCCGGGTTCGCCCTGCCTGCGGTGTGTGTTCCCGGAGGGGGACCCGTCCTGGGAGCCCCTCGGTTTCCCGGTGCTCGGCGCGGTCGCCGGAACGGTGGGCTGCCTGGCGGCGACCGAGGCGTTGAAGATCGCCGGTGGATTCGCCGAGCCGGCGGTCGGCCGGCTGATCCACCTCGATCTGTGGGACACGGACCTGCGGACGCCGCGGACGCGGCGCGATCCCGCCTGCGTGGACTGCGGCTCTGGAGGCGCATCGTGATCTATCTTGACTACAACGCGACGACCCCGGTCGACCCGGAGGTCGTCCGGGCGATGCTGCCGTTGCTGCGGGACCACTTCGCGAATCCGGCCAGCTCGCACCCGGCCGGGCAGGCCGTCGCCCGGCTCGTCGAAGGAGCCCGGCGGGACGTGGCGAACCTCGCCGGCGCCCAGCCGCGTGACGTCATCTTCACCAGCGGGGCGACCGAGGCGGCCAACCTGGCGATCGCCGGGGTCCTGGCCACCGCCCCGCCGTCCTGCCGCCGCGTGCTCGTCGGAGCGACCGAGCATCGGGCGGTCCTCGCCGCGGCGGAGGCCGCGGCGCGGGTGCACGGGGCGATCGTGCAGACCATCCGGGTTCATCCCGACGGCACGATCGACCTCAACCACCTGCGCGCGCTGCTGCAACCGGTATGGGACGGTTCCGCCGTCGCGGGGGGCTCCGCGATCGCGGGGAACGGGGGGGTCCTCGGGGCCTCCGTCTCGAAGGTCGCCCTGGTGGCGGCGATGACGGCGAACAACGAGACCGGGACGCTGAACGACCCGCGGCCCATCGCCGAGCTCGCCCACGGGGCGGGGGCGTTCTACCTCGCCGACATCACCCAGACGCTGGGCCGGATGCCGGTTTCGGTCGCGGACGCCGGCATCGACCTCGCCGTCGCGTCCGCGCACAAGCTCTACGGGCCCAAGGGCACCGGCGCGCTGATCGCCGGCCGGCACGCCCGGTCGCAGCTGGCACCGCTGATCCACGGCGGCGGGCAGGAACGGGGCCTGCGCGCCGGCACGGTCAACACCGCCGGGGTGGTCGGCTTCGGCGCCGCGGCGCGGATTGCCGCCGCGGTGATGGAGGACGAGGCCCCGCGGCAGCGGGCCCAGACCGAGCTGCTGCACGATCTGCTCGTCGAGTGGCTCGGCGTCGATGCCGTCGAGCTCAACGGGCCGAGTGAGCGCGGCGGGGGCCGCGAATGCCGGCTGCCGAACACCATCAACCTGCGGTTTGTCGGTGCCGACGCCGACGCCGTCCAGGCCTGTCTGCCGGACGTGGCGGTGTCCGCGGGCTCCGCCTGTCACGGTGGCGGCGCCGAGCCGTCCCATGTGCTCACCGCGATGGGCCGGTCGACCACGGCGGCCATGGAGAGCCTGCGGTTCAGCGTGGGCCGGTTCACCACCGTCGACCAGATCCACGCCGCCGCCGCCGCGGTGGCTCGCGCGGTGCTGCGCGTGCGTGCCCTGGAGCAGAACCGATCGAACGATCTCTTCGACGGCCCCACCACCGAGTTCCGGGTGCAGGAGATCCCCACCGACCGGGTGTTCTCGCGGGCCCTGCGCATGCCCGAGGTGCCCGCCCCCCGATCCGCCTATCCCTGACCCGTTCCCCGCGCTTCCCTGACCCCGCTTCCGCGCTGTCAGCGTTGCCACGCGCGGTCCCGCTCGCCCGGCGCGGGCGTGCGTAGCCGAGAAGTTGAGATGAGGTTTCGCCATGCCAACCGAACAGTTGTCCGAACGACCCGACCCGGGGGTCACGCAACTGGAACACGTGGTGATCCGTTTTGCCGGTGACTCCGGCGACGGGATGCAGCTCACCGGTGACCGGTTCGGCGCCCAGGCCGCCGCGGGCGGCAACGACGTGGCGACGCTGCCGAACTACCCGGCGGAGATCCGGGCGCCAGCCGGAACCGTGGCCGGGGTGTCGAGCTACCAGCTCCACATCGCCGACCACGACATCAGGACCCCGGGCGACCGGCCCGACGTTCTGGTCGCCATGAACCCCGCGGCGCTCAAGGCGAACATCGCCGAGCTGCGTCCCGGCGGGGTCCTGATCGTGGACACCGACGCGTTCACGGTGATGGGCCTGGAAAAGGCCGGTTACGAGGCCGATCCCCTGACCAACGGGTCGCTGGACGCCTACCACGTGCACGCGATCAACCTCACCGGTCTCGCCGCCACGGCCGTCGCTGAGTTCAACCTGAAGCGCAAGGACGCTGCCCGGACGAAGAACATGTTCGCGCTCGGCCTGGTGTCCTGGATGTTCAGCCAGCCCATCGAGGACACGATCGCCTACCTGCAGAAGCGGTTCGCCGCGAAGCCGGACGTGCAGGCCGCGAACATCGCCGCGCTGCGGGCCGGGTGGATCTACGGCGACACCACCGAGGCCTTCGCGCTCGCCTACGAGGTGAAGCCGGCCAAGCTGCCCGCCGGCACCTACCGGTACATGAAGGGCAACAAGGCGATCGCCTACGGCCTGGTCGCCGCCGCGCAGCAGGCCGGGATGCCGCTGTTCCTCGGCGCCTACCCGATCACTCCCGCCTCCGACATCCTGCACGAACTGAGCGCGCTCGCATCCTTCGACGTGCGCTCCTTCCAGGCCGAGGACGAGATCGCCGCCATCGGCTCCGCGATCGGCGCGGCCTTCGCCGGGATGCTCGGCGTGACCGTGACCTCCGGTCCCGGGATGGCCCTGAAGACCGAGGCTCTCGGTCTTGCGGTGATCATGGAGTTGCCGCTCGTCGTCGTCAACGTGCAGCGCGGCGGGCCGTCGACCGGTCTGCCGACCAAGACCGAGCAGTCCGACCTGCTCCAGGCCCTGTACGGCAGGCACGGCGAGGCGCCGCTGCCGGTGATCGCGGCGCGTTCGCCCGCGGACGGCTTCGACGCCGCGCTGGAGGCGGCCCGGATCGCGCTGGCCTACCGCACCCCGGTCATCCTGCTGTCCGACGCCTACGTCGCCAACGGCAGCGAGCCGTGGCGGGTGCCCGAGACGGCGGAGCTGCCCAGCATCGGGATCGATCTCGCCACCGGCCCGAACGGGGTGGACGAGGCCGGTAACCCGATCTTCCTGCCGTACGCGCGGGACCCGATCACGCTGGCCCGCCCGCTGGCGATCCCGGGTACCCCGGGGCTCACACACCGCATCGGTGGTCTGGAGAAGGCCGAGCTGACCGGCGCGGTCTCCTACGACCCCGACAACCACGACCTGCTGGTCCGCACCCGACAGTCCAAGATCGATAACATCGACGTGCCGCTCCTGGAAGTCGATGATCCCAGTGGGTCGCCCGGATCCGGCGCCGATGTGCTGGTGATCGGATGGGGCTCGACGTGGGGGCCGATCGGTGAAGCCTGCCGCCAGGTGCGGCGCGACGGTATGAAGGTCGCCCAGGCGCACCTGCGCCATCTCGCCCCGCTGCCGGCGAACCTGGCCTCGGTGCTGTCGGAGTACCACACCGTGCTCGTCCCCGAGATGAACCTCGGGCAGCTCGCCGGACTCCTGCGCCGAGAATGCCTGATCGATACCGTCGGCTACAACCAGACCCGCGGCATGCCGTTCCGGGTGGCCGAGCTCACCTCCGTCATCAGCCGGATCATCCAGGGCATCGACGAGGAGCCGTCGGCGGAGGCGGCCTCGAAGCCGGTCGGGGACGTGAGCGCCCGGTTGAACGCACACCTTGGTTCGAAGCTCGGCACGGCCGGGGAGGCAGGACGATGATCTTGCTGAATGATGGATCCGGAGAACCGTCGGGTGACTCGGCGGGACGGCCGGCGCTGACCGTGCAGGACTACATGACCGGCAACGAGGTCCGCTGGTGCCCCGGCTGCGGGGACCACGCCATCCTCTCGACGATGCGGGGTCTGCTGCCGACCCTCGGCGTCCCGCCCGAGAACATCGTGATCGTGTCCGGCATCGGGTGCTCCTCGCGGTTCCCCTACTACCTCGACACCTACGGCATCCACTCGATCCACGGCCGGGCGCCGTCCTTTGCGACCGGAGTCTCGATCAACCGGCCGGACCTGGCGGTGTGGGTCGTAACCGGTGATGGCGACGCGCTGTCGATCGGCGGTAACCACCTTATCCACGCGCTGCGTCGCAACGTGAACCTCAAGATCATGTTGTTCAACAACCAGATCTACGGTTTGACGAAAGGTCAGCACTCGCCGACCTCCAGGATCGGCACGATCAGCCCGTCGAGCCCCCACGGGTCGCTCGACAACCCGTTCGACCCGGTTGCGCTCGCGCTCGGCGCCGGCGCGACGTTCGTCGCCCGCACGATCGACTCGGACCGTCGCCACCTCACCGCCACCCTCACCGCCGCCGCGGCGCACCAGGGCGCGGCGCTGGTGGAGATCCGGCAAGGCTGCCCCACGTTCAACGCGATTCCCCGTCAGCCGAAGCGGTCCGATGCCGATGCCGGCGCCGCCGGGGTCGCCGGGGCGAAGGGCGAGCAGGGGCCGATCCGGCTCTCGCCCGGTATGCCGGTGGTCTTCGGCGTGGACGAGCAGTACGCCGTGATCCGCGACCCGGCCACCGGGGAGCTGGCCGTCGGGCACAGCGGTGACTCCCGCGTCGTGGTGCACGATCCGACGGTGGAGAACTCGACCTACGCCTACGCCCTAGCCCAGCTGGCGCGGGCGGAGTTTCCGGAGCCGCCGATCGGCGTCTACCGGTCGGTCTCGCATCCCGTGTTCGACCAGCTGTTCCAGGAGAGGCTGGCGACCGCCCGGCCCGGCGGCCTAGGCGACCTGCGGACGTTGCTCCAAGGTGCCGACTCCTGGACGGTGGCCGGGTAGGTCGCCGCCGGGTGACCTACGGCTGGGATGAGACCTACGGCTGAGGCGAACCGGACCGATGGGCGGTCGCCGGGTGGACGCTCGGGGGCGAGGGGATCAGGCCTGTCAGGGCTGGCCTGATCCCCTCAGGGGATTCCGCGTTACTGTGCCCGGCTCGGCCTCGGCCCGGAGTGATCCCGGTTCCGGGCCCATGTGGTTTCCGTCATGGTCTCCGGCCGCCTGGTGATGACGGCCTCCTGGTGATGACGCCTGCACGCCGTTTTCCGGGATTTTTGTCACGCCGCTTTCTCGTCAATCGGCATCACCCGTCGGGAAACCCG
>NZ_CDWRCK010000028.1:0-5276 GCF_977927595.1 Frankia sp. CcWB3 | reverse complement strand
CCGGGAAACCCGTCGAGACACATCGAGACACGTCGATTCAGGCGCGGTACGGGGAACGCCGGGAACGTCTCCAGCCGACTCCGGCCCCGAACTCTGCTTCGACCCCGGCCCCTGCTTCGGCCCCGAAATGTAGAGGGCCGGTGCCCGGACGGGATGGGTCCTGGGCACCGGCCGTAGGCCGGCGGTCTCGCTGACGCCGTGGCCGCGTCAGCCTTCGCCGGCGGCTTGTCTCGTCAGCGTCTGTAGGACGCGACGAAAGCGGTGTCCGCCCTGATCGGGCCGATCTTGCCGGCGCCGCCCGGATTACCGATCGGAGCATCCCGACCAGACAGGATGGCGGTGAAGAACCGGGCTTCGGGGACGTAATGAAGTAACAAATACGTGATCGAGAGCATCATCGCAGGTCACAGGCCTGTGGAGGGTTCGAAACGCGCAAGTTATTTCATTTCGACTCCTTCGTCCGCAATGAACTCGGCCTCGCTCGCCGGCACGATCCGGGTACTCTTGATCGCGTCGACCGGGCAGGCCGACTCGCAGGCTCCGCAGTCGATGCACTCATCCGGGTTGATGTACAGCTTGCGGCCGCCCTCGTAGATGCAGTCGACCGGGCACTCCTCCACGCAGGCGGTGTCCTTGACATCAATGCAGGGTGACAGGACGACAAACGTCATCGGATCCTTCTTCCCCGTTCGCCTTCAGTCACGGGGAAATCGTAACAGGATGTCGCCGGCCGAGGTGGGTGGAACTGTAAAGGATAGGTAAACAATTCGTCCGTGGAGCAACGAATTTCGATGGCCCGAAACGGGGGCGAGGAAATCTCCAGGGATATTTTTAACCATGAGATTTTCTTTGTCTGTATCTGGGCCGTCCGGGGCGCCCGCCGGATGGCGGCGGCACCCGCGCCGACGTGTCCTCAGCCGGTCATGAAGACGGTCTGCGGATACCACCGTCCGCCAGGTGGTCGGCGCGGCGGGTCCTCTGCCGCCGGTTCAGACGTCGGTGTTGTCGGGGGGCTGAACCTGGCCGGTTGATGGAGCGTGTCCCGGCGAGGCCGGGGTTACGTGGCCGAGCGGCGCCGTACCGTCCCCCGCCTCGTGCCGCTCGGCGCGGAAACGCCTGAAGGCGGCGAACGCGCGCGGGCCGTAGACCGACGCCGGCCCGCCGTTCATCAGCAGTGCCACCCCGATGGCCTCGGCTGCTTCCTGGCAGGTCGCACCCTGCCGGACGGCGCCGTGGGCGTGTGTCTCGATGCAACCGTCGCACTGGGTGCTCACGGCGAGCGCCAGTGCGATCAGCTCCTTCGTGCAGCTGTCCAGGGCACCGTCACGGAGAGCAGCGTCGCCCAGGGCGCCGAGTCCCCGGTATACGTCCGGGATCAGCCGACGCAGTTCGCGGGCATGCGGGCGGATCTCGTCCTGGACCGGGCTGCCGGAGCTCATGGCCCTTGCCTTCCCGCCGGAGGCGACCGGGAACCGCCACGCCGGGAACGGCGGCCGAAGTACGGCCTCGTGCCCGGGCGGTCGTGGGTGCCCGGGCGGTCGCGGCGAGGCCGAAAACGGTGAGCCTCGGCTTGTCCTTGGACTTGTCCCTGTTAGGGGGGCGACAGACCACTTCCGTTGGCGTACCGTCAGACATCGCCAAAGTCCGTGCATCGATTCCGGGATGTCCGGTTACCGTTCCGGGCCGGACGGGCTCCGCCCGCGCCTGCTCGCGACCCCGCTCACGCTCTCGAGGAGCGGCCGTCCCCCGCGGTGGGCGCTGATCGTCCGGTCCGCCCTGTCCCCGCTTCTCGTCCCTACTCCGCCTCTCGTCCCTACCCCCCGCTTCTCGTCCGGCTGCCATGCGATGGCGGCCTCTACTTCGAGGTATCCAGATGACGGCGAGTGTCCGTACGGACCCGTTCGACGTACTGCTGGTTGAGGACGACCCGGGGGATGTCCTCATGACCCGCGAAGCGTTCGCGGATGATCGGATCAACGGCAGGCTGCATGTCGTGAACGACGGTATCCAGGCCATGGCGTTCCTCCGCCGGGAGGAGCCCTTCACACAGGCCCCTACGGCCGACCTGATCCTGCTGGACCTCAACCTGCCGCGCCGCAACGGCATCGAGGTCCTGGCCGAGGTCAAGGCCGACGCCGACCTGCGACGTATCCCCGTCGTGGTGCTCTCCACCTCGGACGCTGCCGAGGACATCCTGCGCAGCTACAATCTGCACGCCAACGCCTACGTGACGAAGGCGGTCGACTTCGACCGGTTCGTAGATGACGTCCGGTTCATCGACGACTTCTTCATCACCGTGGTTCAGTTGCCCGGGCGCTGATCTGGTCGCTCATCAGGTGTACATGAGCCATGATCGCGCGGTGTCCGCCGACGGCGTCGGTCAACTACGGCGGTGAGACTACCGGCCTGCCAACACAACATCGACCAACACAACGTCGGCGCGCGGCTCCCGCGGGAGCCGCGCGCCGACGCGTAAGGCTGGGGGTGGTACGGTCTCAGACGGGCTGGACGTTGTCCGCCTGCGGTCCCTTCTGGCCCTGCACGATCTCGAACTGGACGCTCTGGCCCTCATCCAGGGACTTATAGCCGTCCGCCACGATCGAGGAGTAGTGGACGAACACGTCCGGGCCGCCACCGTCGACGGAGATGAATCCGAAGCCCTTCTCCGCGTTGAACCACTTGACGGTACCCTGCGCCACGATTATTTCTCCTTGCCGCGCTCCCGGTAAGCGTCCTTCGCGTACCGGCCTCGCCCCAGACCCCGGCCGGTGCCGTGGTCCAGTCGTGCCGTTCTCTGCGTAGGTCACGCACGGAAGAACAAGCAACACCTACAGCCTACCCCTCCACCGACGTGGTGTGCCCGCTTGGCTCTTGTCCCGTCCGACTCGATGCGAAGCAGCCGACGAAACGTCGGTTATCGGGGTACCCGGCGGGTGTAGTGGCCCGGGGGCCCGGCGCTCGCGTAGCCGCTGCATCTCGGCGTCATCGGCGATGATGACCCAGGACCTGCCATCCGGGTGGCGCTGCGCGGTGATCCACCCCCGGTAGATCCAGGTGTAGAGGGTAGCGGTCGGCCTGCTGGAGGGCTACGGCGAGTTCGGTCACCGAGTACCGGTGTGGTCCCAGGCCGGTTAGCGCGGTGCGGGTGCCGCGAGGGTGGCGGACCCCGATGCCCAGCCGGCGGGTCAGGGTGAGGACCTGGCCGGGGCCGAAGCGGTCGGTGCGCTTGGGTGGGCGCAGCCCTCGGCATTGAGCGCCTCGGCGATCTGCCGGCTGGACAGGTACAGCTCACCTTCGCCCGCCAGGTCCTCCACAACCAGCCACAACCAGCGGCGACGATCCCGAAAGGTCTGATCGTGGGTGAGGTCACCCGATGTATACCCGGGAGGGTATCTTGGAGGCAGCGCCTGCGGTCACCTGGTGCGGGATATGGAGGTCGGGATGCAGGTCGACGAGACGGCGATGGCGGATGTGATTCGGCGCCTGCGGCGCGCCGAGGGTCAGCTCCGCGGCGTAATCGGCATGATCGAGGATGGTCGCGACTGCGCTGACGTCGTCACCCAGCTTGCCGCGGTCTCCCGAGCTCTGGACCGGGCCGGATTTAAGATCATAGTGTCCGGGATGCAACAGTGCCTGGCCGCGCGTGAGAGCGGCGAGGCGGCACCGATGACCGAGACGGAACTGGAAAAGCTGTTCCTGTCCCTCGCGTGGCCCTCGGCAGATGTCGTGCCTAGGCCGGCGGCGGGTAGCCGGCCCAGGGACGCGATCGCTTCGGTCAGTGGGCGTTCGGTCAGTGGGCGAAGGTGACAGTGGGTAGGACGCGGCGCAGCCACATCGGGCTGTACCAGGCGGCCCGTCCGATGATCCGGAGCAGGACGGGTAGCAGGTGAGGCGGACGAGGGCCGCGTCCAGCAGCACGGCGATGCCGAGGATGACGCCCATCTCCTTTGGCGGCAGCGGTCCGGACAGTGCGAAGGTGAAGAACACCGCAACCATCACCGCGGCCGCCGCGAAGATGACCCGACCGGAGTGAGCGAGCCCGCCGACTATCGCCTCCCGTGGATCGGCGGAGCGTTCCCAGTGCTCCTTGGCCGAGGCGAGCAGGAACACCGTGTAGTCCATAGAGATCGCAAAGATCATTGCCAAGAAGAAGATCGGCCCCCAGGCGTCGAGGAACCCCTGGGAGGTGAAACCCAGCAGGCCCGCGCCGTGCCCGTCGGCGAAAACCAGCTTCGCGACGCCGAACGTGGCACCGGTCGCGAACAGGTTCGTGACCACCCCGAGGGCGGCTGCCAGCGGCGCGGCGAGCACCACGAGCAGCAGCAGGAAACCCATCCCCAGCACCACCCCGAGCACCAGCGGGGTGCGGTCCGACAGCAGGGTGTGCAGGTCGATGTTCTCTGCGGCCGCGCCGCCGAGCAGGACGGCGGTATGCCCGTCGGGCGCGATCTGGGCCGGCCGCCCACCGGGCTCTCGACGTCGACCGGCAGATCGGCCTGCTGCTGCCCTGCAACGTCGTCGTCCGCGCCGCCGACGGTGGCACCGTGGTCGAGGTCCTCGACCCGCGGATCATGGTCACCGTCACCGGCCGCGACGAACTGGAACCGGTGGCGAAGGAGGCCGGCGCCCGCCTCGACGCCGCCCTCGCCGCACCGATCGGCACCGTAGGGTGAGAGCCATCCCACGGCGGCTCAGGGGACTCGGGCGTGGTGACGGCGACACGACCGCGAACGCCGGCCAGGACTCGACCGGGGCCGAGGCCGGCCAACCGGCCTTTCCCGGCATCCAGGGAACGTCGCCTCGAACGTTGCGATCGCCTCTCACCCGCGGTCCCCTGCCAGGCGACCCTCGGTCCCGTGTCAGATAAACAGCAGTTGGGCGCCGTCGGTCTTCTCAATAAAGTCCGCGGCGCTGATGATCCCTTCGACGTCCTCATACAAATCGGATTCGTCGAGGTGCATCATGTCGGCGGACATGCGGCAGGCTCACAGATGGCCGCCGGAGGCGACGATCTGCTCGAGGAACTCCGGCACCTCTGGCACGCCGACGTCGGCGATCTGTTTCTTCATCACGTGCGTCGTCATCGCTGTCATGCCGGGCAGGCCGCCCAGCCCCTGCGGCATGTGCGAGGCGGTATTGCCGAGCAGGGTGAACTTCAGGTCACCCATCCTGGACTTGGTGATGATGTCGAAGCCCCAGAAGGTGAAGAACAGGTGGGTCTCCACCCCTGCTCCTAACGCCGCGTTGGCAAGGACAAGCCCGGGATAGGCCATGCC
>NZ_CDWRCK010000027.1:12994-24491 GCF_977927595.1 Frankia sp. CcWB3 | reverse complement strand
GCCCGGTGACACCGGGATCAGGACGGGGCACTGTTTTTCCGGCGGGCCGCAGGCGTGCGGGCGGCTACGTTCCGAGGCCGTCGAGCACCCGGGCTCCGGGCAGCGCGGCCAGGACCCTGCCGGGCAGCCACAGCTTGGAGATGCGCACCCCGGAGCCGACCACGACGCGCGGGTGCTCGGCCACTGCCCGGTCGATCAGGATCGGCCATTCCGCGGGAAGCCCGACCGGGGTGATGCCCCCATACTCCATGCCGGTTTCGGTGACGGCTGTGTCCATCGGCACGAACGAGACCTTGCGGGCGTCCAGATGCGGCCGGACCAGGCCGTTGACGTCAGCCCGGGAGACGGCGAACACAACGCAGGCCGCGAGCATGGTGACACCGCCCCGCCGGCCCGCGACGACCACGCAGTTCGCCGTCTCGGCCGGGTCCACCCCATAGTGCACGCAGAAGGCCGCGGTGTCGGACAGCTCGGGATCGATCTCGGCGACCTCGATCTCGTCCCCTCGCCCGGCCTGCGACCAGGTGTCGAGTAGCGCGGCGGTCGGCGCGGCGAGCAGGTCGGGACGGGCCAGCGCCGACGTCGGCGCCAGCAGAAGATCGGTACGCAGATGTCCGCTGCTCCCACCCGTTTCCCGACCAACCATCATGCCAGACCCAGCCGTCGACCCAGAACAATCAGCGCGACACCGACGACCATCGACGCCAACAAATTACGGGTGCGGTACGCGACGCCGGCGGTGGCCGCGCCCGCGAAGACCCCCGCCCAGCCCTCCGCGATCACCGCCGGCACCACCACGGCCACCAGGACCGTCCCGGGCAGCGCCCCGATCGCGCGAGCCCACGGGCCCTCGCTCGGCAGCCAGTCGGCCGCCAGCAGGCCGCCGACCCGAAGCGAGTAGGTGATCATCGCCATGCCGGCGACGGCGAGGACGGCCTCAGCGCTCCACATTCGTTTCCTCCGGGCCGATTGCCATGCGAGTTGACCGCCAGCGGACCAACTGCCCGTGGACCGACTGCCTTCGGGCCGATTGCCTGCACAGGTGCCGCCACGCCGGGCGCCGTCCCGGGTGACTCACCGGGCGCGTCCCCCTCTGATACCACCTGCGGGTCCGGTTCGGGGCCGCGCCGGGCGGCGGCCGCGCCGACAAGGGCGCCGATCATGATGTACCAGGTGCCGCCGAGCAGCCGCCAGCTCACGACCGCGGCCACCCCGGCCGCAAGCCACGGCACGACATCCGCGCGCCCCCGCCAGAAGCCGCGCGTCAACGCGATGAAGGCCGTGGTGAACGCGAAGTCGAGGCCGAATCGCTCCGGTGCCGGAATCCGCCCGCCGAGCAGGTACCCGGCGCCGCTACCGACCAGCCAGAACACCAGGATCGCCAGGCCGCCGCCCAGCAGGAAACCCGGCGGCGCCGCTCGCCCCCGCGGCGCCCCTCGGCCAGCGTGACGGCCCAGTTCTCGTCCGCGACGAGGTGGATCCCCAGCAGCTTCTGCCACAGTGGCCGCCCGACGAACACTTCGCGCAGCGACGCGCACAGCAGGATGTAGCGCAGATTGATGATCAAGGTGCTCGCCAGGATCGCCGCCAGCGGTACAGGTATTCCCCACAACCCAACGACGACGATCTGCGCGGATCCCGCGAGGACGACCGCGTCCATGATCAGCAACTGCACCAGCGTGATGTCCCGGGTCGGGGCGACCGCGCCCATCGCGAGGCCATACGCCGCCACGCCCATCGCCAGGGGAATCGTCGCGCGAAACCCCGCGGCGATCTCCCGCATCGGGAAGGCGGCTTCCTGACTCACCCCGGGCGGCGACGATCTCATGGCCACCGCGTCGAGCCTGCAGCTGTCACGCCTTCTCCCGGAGCGCTCGTCGACAGGCTGCGGCGACCTCGGCCACCAGCGCGTCGCCAGAGCTGACGGCGATGTCGTGGCCGCCGGGCACCAGAGTCACGCTGAACCCGACCGAGGTGAGCTGCTCCCACGCGCGAATGCTGGCGGCCGGCACGGACGTGTCGCCGGCACCACTGATCGCATCGATATGAACGCTCAGTAGCGTACCACTGTCAGTATGTCGGTAACTGGCGGTCGGTTCACCCATCCGCGTGTGCCGGCCCGGGGGAAGACCCGCCGGCCCCGGGAGAAGGTCCAGGCCGAGATCGACACGATCTGCGCGGACCCGTGGGTGCGACGCGTCGTGACCACGAAGCTGACCGGGGACACCCCGGCCGCGCACCGGCTGACCTGGACGGTTGACCCGCAGGCCCGGGCCGCCCTCGAGGAGGAGATCTTCGGGAAGCGGGTCCTGGTCACCGACCGTGACGCCTGGCCGGTCGGCGACGTGGTCGCGGCCTATCGGTCGCAGTCGGACGCCGAGTTCGCGTTCCGCCAGATGAAGGATCCGCATGTCGTCTCGTTCAGCCCGATGCACCACTGGACACGGATCACACGATCCGTGTCCACATGTTCACCTGCGTGCTCGCGTTGCAGGTCGCGCACCTGATGCGCCGTCACGCCGCGCGTGCCGGGCAGGAACACTCGGTACGCGTCCTGCTCGACCTGCTCGCCGGGATCGAGGAGACGGCGATGATCTACCCCTCGACCGGGGGCCGTCCGAAGGCGCGCCGTATGCTCACCGAGACCACTCCCGCCCAGGACCGACTCGCCGAGATCTTCGGCCTCGCGAGGTGGGCGCCCCGGACTTAGGTCATACAGTTCCGGAAGATCGACATCGGTCATGAGCTGCGAATACTCCAGACAAGATCAAACTAGGGGCGAAACTTCCGCTAGGAGCCGACGCCGGCGCTGGTGGGGGCGGTGGTCCCGACCGGCCCGGCGGGCGCGGGGACCTCGGCGCCGGCCGCCGCGAGCGTGGGCGCCGCGCCCGGTGCCGGCCGGGGGTGCCGGGAGCTCAGGGCGAGCCAGAGCCGCAGCGCGGCGACCCACATCACGGTCGCCCCGGTCATGTGCAGGGCGACGAGGAGGGCGGGAACGCCGAGGAAGTACTGGGTGAATCCGATCGCGGCCTGCGCGAGGACGGTTCCGACCAGGGCGAGGGAGGTCCTCCTGGCCTCGTCGGGAGCCTCGGCGACCCGCACCGCGAACGCCATGGCCGCGACGAGCCCGACCAGCAGCATCGCGCCGTCGGCGTGCAGCTGGGAGACGTTGACGAGGTCGAACCCGAAGCGGGCCGGATGATCGCTGTCACCGCTGTGCGGCCCGGCGCCGGTCACGACCGTGCCGAGGACGAGCACCCCCGCCGAGACGACCACCAGCAGGCGCGCCAGCCACCGCAGCGCGGGACCGACCCCCGGGGTGGTCGCCGCACCCGCGTCCTGGCGGGCCCGGTGGTCCAGCAGGACCGCGTTCCACAGCAGGACCATGGAGAGCAGGAAATGGGCGGCGACGGTCGCCGGGTGCAGCTTCGTCAGGACGGTGATCCCGCCGAGCACGGCCTGTCCGAGGAAACCCACCCAGAGGCCGAAGGACAGCAGCCGAAGATCGCGCCGCCGTCCGCCGCGCAGGCGGAGCGCGACCAGCGGGGTGATCAGCGCCACGAGGCCGACCACCAGGCCGACGACCCGGTTGCCGAACTCGATCGCTCCGTGCAGGGCGTATTCCGAGTGCGGCACGAACGAGCCGTCCCCGCACTGCGGCCAGGTCGGGCAGCCGAGACCGGAGCCGGTCAGGCGGACCACGCCGCCACTCACCACGATTAGTGACAGCAGGACCACGTTGAGCGTGGTGAGGAGCCGGAAGGCGCGAAGGCTGATCAGCGGCAAACTCCGACGCTCTGTAGAAGCTGGCACGACTGCCATGGTAACGCCCTGTCCGGCGCGGGCCGCTCGGATCCTTCTCCGCTGGTCGGATGGTGCCTGCCGGCCAGATGGTGCCTGCCTGCCGGCCGGATGGTGCCCGGTGACCGGACGGTCCCGGTGTCGGCTCTACTCTCAGCGGCTCTACTCCCAGCGGAAGGTGCGGGCGGCGAGCGCCAGACTCGCCACCGCCCAGGCCGCGAGCACGATCAGGGTACGCGCCCCCGGACCGTCGCCCTCGGCGAGGACGGCCCGCAGCCCGTCCGACAGCGCCGCGGTCGGCAGCACCTCGGCGACCGCCCGCAGCCAGCCGGGAAGCTTCGACAGCGGGAACACCACCCCGCCGATCAGCAGCAGCACCAGGTAGACGCCGTTGGCGGCGGCGAGCGTCGCCTCGGCCCGCAGGGCTCCGGCCATCAGCAGGCCGAGCCCCGAGAACGCGGCCGTGCCCAGGACGAGCAGCGCCAGCACCGCCGGAACCCCGACCGGCCCGCCGGTCGGGTCCCAGCCCAGCGCGAACCCGACCGCCACCAGGAGCACCAGCTGGATGACCTCGACGGCGAGCACCGCCAACGTCTTGCCGGCGAGTAGGACCGCGCGGGGCAGCGGGGTCGCCCCGAGGCGTTTGAGTACGCCGTAGGAGCGTTCGAAGCCCGTCGCGATCGCCTGCCCGGTGAAGGCGGTCGACATCACGGCCAGCGCGAGCACCCCGGGGACGAGGAAGTCCACCGGCCGCTCGGTGGAGCTCGGCAGCACGTCGACGGCGATGAAGAAGGCCAGCAGACCGACCGGGATGATCAGGGTGAGCAGGACGGACTCGCCGCGCCGTAGGGTGAGTACCAGCTCGAGTCTGGTCTGTGCCGCCAGCATCCGGGCCCGCGACGCGGGCGCCGGAGCCGGGCGCAGATCGAGCAGCGGGACGCCGGTCATGAGCGCAGCTCCGATCCGGTCAGTTCCACGAAGACGTCCTCCAGCGTGCGTTGTTCGACCCGGAGATCCTCTGCCAGGATGCCGTTACCCGCGCACCAGGCGGTCACCGCAGCGAGCAGTTGCGGGTCGACCGTGCCCTGCAACAGGTAGTGCCCAGCCGGGCCCTCCTGCGCGGTGGTGCCGTCGGGCAGCGCGAGCAGCAGCCGGCCGAGATCCAGCCCGGCGGGGGCCCGGAAGCGCAGCTGCCCCTCGGCGCCGCCCCGGGTGAGCTCCGCGGGGGAGCCGACCGCCACCACCCTGCCGTGGTCGACGATGATCACCTGACCGGCGAGCCGTTCGGCCTCGTCCATGGCGTGGGTGGTCAGCACGACGGTGACCCCGGCCGTGCGCAGCTCCTCGACGAGCTCCCAGGTGTCCCGCCGGCCCTGGACGTCCAACCCGGCCGTCGGCTCGTCGAGGAAGACCAGCTCCGGGCGGCCGACCACGGCCATCGCCAGCGACAGCCGCTGCTGCTGGCCGCCGGAGAGCCGGCGGAACGGGGTACCGGCGGACCCGGTCAGCCCGAGCCGGTCCAACAGCGCCGCGGGATCCAGCGGGTGGCGGTAGTGCGAGGCGACGAGGCGCAGCATCTCGCCGGCGCGGGCGCCGGGATACATCCCCCCGGACTGCAGCATCACCCCGACCCGGGGGCGCAGGGCAACGGCGTCCGCCCAGGGGTCGAGCCCGAGGACCCGCACCTCGCCCGCGTCGGCGCGGCGGAATCCCTCGCAGATCTCCACGGTGGTCGTCTTGCCGGCGCCGTTCGGCCCGAGCAGCGCCGTGACTGTGCCGGTCGGGACGGTCAGCGACAGGCCGTCCACGGCGCGTATCCGACCATCGGGCGTCGTCGGCGGTCGAGCGGCGTCGCCGGAAGGCGCCGGCGGCACCGCCGGCGCTGGGGGCGCCTGGCGCACGGGGGGCGTAGGGGACGTGGAGAACGCCGCGGGACCGCGCCCGGCCCGACCGGTGTGGGGCCGCCGCCCGGACTCGTGAGGACGACGACCGGAACGCGGGGAAGCGGACCGCGAGGAATACGTCTTCACGAGGTCCGTGACACTGACTGCCAGGATCTCGGCCACCTTGCGATCCTACGGACATCGCGGGTCGGGCGGAGGGCCGGTCCGCCCCCGGCACGAGGCTTCGGCCGGGTGGAACGGGCACCACCGGGCGGCCGCGACCCAGCCCCGTTGCTAGCCCCGTTGCTGCGGCGGGCGGACGGGCAGTGCCCGGCGGCGCCCGCCGACCGCCACCGGCTCGCCCGGCTCCACCAACGCCCCCCAGGCGCCCAGCCGCTCGTACAGCATCGCCGGCGTGGTGCTGTAGAGCCGGGACAACGACTGCAGGTCGGAGCGACGCAGCCGCAGGACGTCGCGTGAACTGTCCGACCGCAGGACCTGCACGATGGCGATCCAGCGCCGCAGCGGTCCGGTGCGGGTCGGGGGCAGCTTGCGCAGCCGGCGCAGGTCGATGACCAGCGGCGGCAGATGGTCGGTCTCGCGGCGATCGGCGGCCGGCGGTACCAGCAGCGTCGCGGGAACGTCGTACAGCTCGGCGAGCTCGACCAGTCGATGCACGCGCAGGGTCCGAGAGCCTCGCTCGTAGGCGCCCAGGGTCCCGGCAGTCCACCGGCCATGCGTGCGCTCCTGGACGTCCAGCAGCGACAAGCCACGCCGGTTGCGCGCCGCGCGAAGCCGGCGGCCGAGCTCCAGGGCGTAGTCCGCCTCGGTCACGGTCTCCGTCCGGGTCAAGGTCGACAGGAGACGCCAACCGCCCCCTGTGACAGATTGTCAGGCCTCGGTCCGTCTGGCAGCCGGTTCGACCAAGAAGCCGCGAGGGAACGTGGCCCTGGCGTGGTCCCGCGGTCGCGGGGCGCAATCCGGGAATCGCGACAGTGTTTTTCCGGCCGCGCCAGCCCCGTCAGCCCGGTCGGCCGGTCAGTCCCGTCGGCCCGGTCAGTCCCAGTCGGCGTCGTCGGCGTCCTTGGCCCAGTCCCGGGCCCGGTCCACGGCGCGCAGCCATCGCCGGTAGGACCGGTCCCGCTCGGCCCGGGACAGCCTCGGCCGGTACCGCTCGGCGCTGCGCCGATGCCCGGCGAGCTCCTCGCGGTCGGCGAAGAACCCGGTCGCGAGCCCCGCGAGGTAGGCCGAACCGAGCGCGGTCGTCTCGATGTTGTCCGGGACGTCGAGCTCGACGCCGAGCAGGTCGGCCTGGAACTGCATGAGCCAGTGGTTGCGGGCGGCCCCGCCGTCGGCCCGCAGCTCGCGCACCGGGAAGCCCGCGGCACCCATCGCCTCGACGACGTCCCGGGTGCGGTAGGCGATGCCCTCGAGCACCGCGCGGACGACGTGCGCCCGGGTGGTCCCCCGGGTGATCCCGAGCAGTGCGCCGCGGGCGCGGGGATCCCAGTGAGGGGCGCCGAGGCCGGCGAGCGCCGGGACGAAGTAGACGCCGTCGTTGCCGGTCAGGGAGGCGGCCAGGTCGGCGGTCTCGGCGGCATCCCGGATGATCCCCAGGGAGTCCCGCAGCCAGTCGACGGCGGCACCGGTGGACAGGACCGTCCCCTCCAGCGCGTACCGCACCGGTTCGCCGTCGAGCTGGAACGCCGCGGTCCGCAGCAGCGTCGACTGCGGCGCCGGCAGGGCCGAGCCGGTGTTCACCAGCACGAAGGAACCGGTGCCGTAGGTGTTCTTGGCCTGGCCGGGTGCGAAGCAGCCCTGGGCGAACAGAGCGGCCTGCTGGTCGCCGATCACGGCCGCCACCGGGATCCGCACGCCGAGGAAGGCGTCCGGATCGGTCTCGGCGTAGACCCGCGAGCTCGGCGCGACAGCGGGCAGCATCTCGGCGGGAACGCCCAGCAGATCGAGCATCTCCGGGGACCAGCTCGCGGCGGCGAGGTCGAGCAGCAGGGCGCGGGAGGCGTTCGTGACGTCGGTGACGTGCGCGGCCCCGGCGGTCAGCTTCCAGACCAGCCAGGAATCGACGGTGCCGAAGGCGATCTCCCCCCGGCCGGCGCGCCGGCGCAGCCCGGGGTCGTCGTCCAGGATCCAGCCGATCTTGGTACCGGAGAAGTAGGGGTCGAGCACCAGCCCGGTGCGTTCCCCCACCGCACCCGCGTGCCCCTCGGCGGTGAGGCGTTCGCAGACCGCGGCCGTCCGCCGGTCCTGCCACCCGATGGCCGGGTGGACCGGGGCGGAGGTCCGCCGGTCCCACAGCACGGTGGTCTCGCGCTGGTTGGTGATGCCGAGGGCGGCGAGCTCCCCGGCCCGGCGACCGCAGCCGGCCAGCGCCGCGGCGACGGTGTCGACGACGCTGCGCCAGAGCTCGTCCGGATCCTGCTCGACCCAGCCCGGCCGGGGGAACCGGGGCCGGATCCCGGTGTAGCCGCGGCCGACGACCACCCCGTCCCGGTTGAGCAGGCAGACCGTGGTCCCGGTGGTCCCCTGGTCGACCGCCGCCACCAGGGATCCGCGTGCCGGCACGCTCATCTCGTTCCTCCCGCCCACGGGCCGCTGACGCATGGCAAGGGACGCATGGTAGGGGAGCGGTGCACGGTGAGGAGAAGGAGGCGGGGAAGGAAGGATAGATAGAAAGGTATAGATAGGGGAGAGGTGAGGCGGGCCCGGCGTGCCGGGAAGGGCGGCTCAGCCGAGGTTGGACAGGTCGACGACGTCGCCGGGCGGGGTGCCGGCTGCGGGCGTCCCGTAATCGTCGAAGGTGATCTCGTTGGTGGAGCGACCGGCGACGACCACCTTCAACGGGTACCCGGGTCCGGTGTTGGCCGCCCAGAAGGCCGTTCCGCCGGGGCTCGCGGCCCGGACGGCCTGGGTGCCGGCCAGCTTCTCGGTTCGCACCGGGCCGGACAGCCCGACGACGTAGCTGGTCAGTGACGCGGCGAGCCGGTCGAGGGTGAAGTAGCTGTACTTCGCGGCGTCGGCGGGGGCCAGGCGGACCCAGCGGTCGGCGAGGAGGCTTCCGGCCGCGGCGTCACCGGTCCCCTCGTAGTAGGCGCGGCCGCGGTGGACGTAGGTGTCGTCTTTGATCTTGATGATCTGGGTCCGCTGACCGTACTCGTCGATGGTGCCACGGGTGACCGTGCCGGACATCACCAGGTCGTAACGGGCGGGGGCGTCCGAGCGCGGGTCGGCCTCGGTGCCGACGACGTGGACGCCGGTCGCGGCGCGCAACGCCTGCAGGGTGCGCGTGCCGACCTCGCCGGCCGGCAGCTTCTCCAGCCCGTTGCTCTTCTCCCCGTCGCCGCTACAGGCCGCCGAGGCCGCGAGCAGGAGAGTCAGCCCGAGGGAGAGCAGCGCCCGCCGGACTCCGCCGCGCCACAGTTGTGACCGCATCCGCCCGTCGCCTCCCGCCTGAGATCGTCTCCGGGTCGGTGGTGGCCGGGCGCGGCCGCGTGCCGCGACCGCCGGCCCGCTGGTGTGCCCATCCGATGTGCCGACCCGGGGTGCGCGCCCGGGTGGGCGCGCAGGTACGGCAGTGGGCGCAAGTCTGGCATTCCGCCGCCCGTGGTCGCCGGTCGGGTACGGCCCGTGGGTATCCGTTGTGTGATCACGTCCGGCGAGTGTGATCTGCGTCATTGCTGTGACGAAGATTGCCCCGTTGGGCTGTCGTTCCGGCGACCCCGGTTCGACCGCGTCCGGGAAATAGGGCACACTGGTGTTGTGAAATACGACCACGACGGGGCGAGCGGGACGGCGGACGGCCGTACCCGCGACCGGGTCGTGCGTCTGCTCCTGGAAGGCGGCTCGGCCACGGCGGCCGAGCTGTCCCGTCAGCTCGGGGTCTCCCCGGCGGCTATCCGCAGGCATCTCGATGCCATGGTCGCGGATGGCATCATCACGCCCACGGAGAGCCGGTCCCGGGGGCCGCGTGGCCGGGGACGCCCGGCCCGGCGTTACGCGCTCACCGAGGCCGGCCATCATGCCGGTCCCAGCGCCTACTCCGATCTCGCGGCCGGTGCGCTGCGCTTCCTGGCTGAGGTGGGTGGCGCGAGCGCGGTCACTCAGTTCGCCGACACCCGCGCCGTCGACCTGGAGCGGCGGGTGCGCGAGGCGGTCGTGGCGGCGGAGCCGGCGGATCGTCCGGCGGTGCTCGCCGAGGCGATGACCGCCGCCGGGTACACCGCGAGCGTCTCCGCGCTGCCCACCGGTCTGCAGATCTGCCAGCACCACTGCCCGGTCCAGTTCGTCGCGGAGCGTTTCCCGGCGTTGTGCGACGCCGAGACCGCGGTGCTGGCCCGCGTGCTCGACACCCACGTGCAGCGCCTGGCGACGATCGCGCACGGCGACGGCGTCTGCACGACTCACATCCCCGCGGGTCAGATCCCCGCGAACCACCCCGCCGTGAGCCACCCCGCCGTGGGCACGGCGCCCGGCACGGCTTCGCGTGCTCGGTCCGACCAGAACGGGCCCGACCAGAACGGGCCCGGGAAGGACGGCTCCGCTCGGGTGCTGCCTGATTCCGCCGTGGCCGGATCCGGCCCGGCCCGGCCCGCGTCCCTGGCCTGTCCACCATTCTCGTCTTCGGAGGGTTCCGCCCTATGACCACCTCTGCCGAGACCGCCCTGGAAGGCCTTGGTTCCTATCGGTTCGGATGGGCTGACACCGACGCCTACGCCGCCGACGTGGAGCGCGGCCTGTCCGAGGCGGTTGTCCGCGGCATCTCGGCCAAGAAGTCCGAGCCGTCGTGGATGACCGACCTGCGCCTCAAGGGGCTGCGGCTGTTCGAGCGCAAGCCCATGCCGACCTGGGGTGCCGACCTGTCGGGCATCGACTTCGACAACATCAAGTACTTCGTCCGCTCCACCGAGAAGCAGGCCGAGGAGTGGGAGGACCTGCCCGAGGACATCCGGGCGACCTACGACCGCCTCGGCATCCCCGAGGCGGAGAAGCAGCGCCTCATCGCCGGGGTCGCCGCACAGTACGAGTCCGAGGTCGTCTACCACAAGATCCGGGAGGACCTCGAGGAGCAGGGTGTCATCTTTCTGGACACCGACTCCGGGCTGCGTGAGCACCCGGAGCTGTTCCAGGAGTACTTCGGCTCGGTGATCCCGGTCGGGGACAACAAGTTCGCCGCGCTGAACACGGCGGTGTGGTCGGGCGGATCCTTCATCTACGTGCCGCCGGGCGTGCAGGTCGAGATCCCGCTGCAGGCCTACTTCCGGATCAACACCGAGAACATGGGCCAGTTCGAGCGGACGCTGATCATCGTCGACGAGGGCGCCTACGTGCACTACGTCGAGGGCTGCACGGCGCCGGTCTACTCGTCGGACTCGTTGCACTCGGCGGTCGTCGAGATCGTCGTGAAGAAGAACGCGCGCTGCCGGTACACGACCATCCAGAACTGGTCGAACAACGTCTACAACCTGGTCACCAAGCGCGCCGCCTGCCACGAGGGCGGCACCATGGAGTGGATCGATGGCAACATCGGTTCCAAGGTGACGATGAAGTACCCGGCCGTGTGGCTGCTCGGCGAGCACGCCAAGGGCGAGGTGCTCTCCATCGCCTTCGCCGGTGCCGGTCAGCACCAGGACGCGGGCGCGAAGATGGTGCACGCCGCGCCCCGGACCTCCTCGACGATCGTCTCCAAGTCGGTGGCCCGCGGCGGTGGGCGGACGTCCTACCGCGGGCTCGTCCAGATCAACGAGGGCTCGTCGGCCTCCCGGTCGACGGTCAAGTGCGACGCGTTGCTCGTCGAC
>NZ_CDWRCK010000027.1:0-12969 GCF_977927595.1 Frankia sp. CcWB3 | reverse complement strand
CTCGGACACCTACCCCTACGTCGACGTGCGCGAGGACGACGCCTCCATCGGGCACGAGGCGAGCGTCTCCAAGGTCGGCGAGGACCAGCTGTTCTACCTGATGAGCCGGGGCCTGTCCGAGGAAGAGGCGATGGCGATGGTCGTGCGCGGCTTCGTCGAGCCGATCGCCCGGGAGTTGCCCATGGAGTACGCCCTCGAGCTCAACCGCCTCATCGAGCTGCAGATGGAAGGTGCGGTCGGCTGATGGTCGTCATCGACGCCACCGGTCGGCCCCCGGCCGCCTCCGGTGCCGTACCCCGTCCCGTACGGTCCCGTAACCCGCTCGACCACGCCGTGCCCACCGGACGCGAGGAGGCGTGGCGGTTCACCCCGCTGCGCCGGCTGCGCGGACTGCCGACCGGCCCCGAGGCCGACGGCAAGGTCTCCGTGTCGGTCACGGCGCCCGCGGGGGTCGAGGTGGAGCAGCTCGCCGTCGGCGACGCCCGGATCGGCCGGGTGCTGACCCCGGCCGACCGGGTGGCTGCCTTCGCCCTGACCCGGTCGGCGGGCGCGCTCGCCGTCACCGTCCCGGCCGAGGCCGCGCTCACCGAGCCGGTGGTCGTGCACCTGCACGGTGAGAGCCCCAGGTCCCCGGCCGGGTTCGTCGCGACGAGCGGCGACGGCGGGCGGCGCGGCTCCCCGGGCGGGGTGGCCTACGGTCACGTCCTCGTCGAGGTGGGCCCGTTCGCGTCGGCCACCGTGGTGCTCGACCATACCGGCAGCGCCACCTACGCCGGCAACGTCGAGGTGTACGTGGGGCACGGCGCCTCGCTCACCTTCATCACCCTGCAGGACTGGGACGACGACGCCGTGCACCTCGGCGCGCACGCCTACTCGCTGGGGCGCGACGCCCGGCTGCGCTCGTTCACCATCACCCTCGGCGGTGACCTGGTGCGCCTCAACCCGACCGTGGACTACCGCGGGCCCGGCGGCGACGCCGAGCTCTACGGCGTGTTCTTCACCGACGCCGGCCAGCACCAGGAGCACCGGCTGCTCGTCACGCACGAGCCGCGTTCCTGCCGCAGCCGGGTCACCTACAAGGGCGCGCTGCGCGGGGACGCCGCCCACGCGGTGTGGATCGGCGACGTCCTCATCGGCGCCGACGCCGTGGGCACGGACACCTACGAGCTCAACCGCAATCTCGTGCTCACCGACGGCGCGCGGGCCGACTCGGTCCCGAACCTGGAGATCCTCACCGGTGAGGTCGCCGGTGCCGGTCACGCCAGCGCCACCGGCCGGTTCGATGACGAGGCGCTGTTCTACCTGCAGTCGCGGGGGATCTCGCCCGAGGAGGCCCGCCGGCTCGTGGTGCACGGCTTCTTCGCCGAGATCATCGACCGGATCGACGTGCCGCAGCTGCGGGAGCGCATCATGACCAAGGTCGCCGGCGAGCTGTCGGCGGAGGTGGGCGGATGACGACCGCGACCGGCGGTTCTGCCGCGGGCGGCTCCTCGGTCGCCCCGCGGTGGCACCGGGTGTGTGCCGCCGCGGACCTCGCCGAGGGCAGCGCGATCGGCACCGAGATCGAGGGTGTGCCGGTGTGCGTGGTGCGGTCGGGCGGGGCGGTCTACGCCGTGCGCGACGAGTGCTCGCACGCCGACGTGATGCTCTCCCAGGGCGAAGCCGAGGACGGCAAGATCGAGTGCTGGCTGCACGGGTCCCAGTTCGACCTGGCCAGCGGCGTCCCGCTGAGCCTGCCGGCGATTGAGCCGGTGCCCACGTACGCAGTGACCGTCGACGGCGACGACGTGCTCGTCGACGTTACCCATCCAAACGTTACACATTCGAACCCGGAACGAGGGTGACGGCAGCGGTGTCCACACTGGAGATCCGCAATCTGCATGTCTCGGTGGAGACGGACGGCGAGGGCACGCGCGAGATCCTGCGCGGGGTGGACCTGACCGTCCGCAAGGGCGAGACGCACGCGATCATGGGGCCGAACGGGTCGGGCAAGTCGACGCTGTCCTATGCGATCGCGGGCCATCCCAAGTACACGGTCACCGAGGGCAGCATCACGTTCGACGGCGAGGACGTCCTCGCGATGAGCGTCGACGCCCGGGCCCGGGCCGGGATCTTCCTGGCGATGCAGTACCCGGTGGAGATCCCCGGGGTCTCGGTGTCGAACTTCCTGCGCTCCTCGGTCACGGCCGTGCGCGGCGAGGCGCCGAAGCTGCGGACCTGGGTCAAGGAGGTCAAGACCTCCATGGCTGCGCTCGAGATGGACCCGGCGTTCGCCGAGCGCAACGTCAACGAGGGCTTCTCCGGCGGCGAGAAGAAGCGTCACGAGATCCTGCAGATGGCGTTGCTCAAGCCGAGGATCGCTGTGCTGGACGAGACCGACTCCGGCCTCGACGTCGACGCGCTGCGCATCGTCTCCGGAGGCATCGAGTCGGTGCGGGCCCAGGGGGAGACGGGCATCCTGCTCATCACCCACTACACCCGAATCCTGCGCTACATCCGTCCTGAGTTCGTCCACGTCATGGCGGCGGGGCGGATCGTCGACGAGGGCGGCCCGGAACTGGCCGCCGTGCTGGAGGAGTCCGGCTACGACCGCTACGCCAAGGGTGGCGGCGCTCCCACGCCGGCCGGCGTGGGAGCGGTGTCATGACGCTGACCGACGCGGCCGTGCGCCTGGGGCCCGGACCCCGGCTCGTTGGCGGGTTCGACGTCGAGCAGGTCCGCCGGGACTTCCCCGCCCTGGCCCGCACGGTGCACGACGACCGGCCGCTGGTCTACCTCGACAGCGCCGCCACCTCGCAGAAGCCGCTGGCGGTGCTCGACGCCGAGCGGACCTACTACGAGCTGCACAACGCCAACGTGCACCGCGGCCTCCACGTGCTGGCCGAGGAGGCCACCGGGCTGTACGAGGCCTCCCGGGACAAGGTCGCCGCCTTCATCGGGGCGGGCGACCGCCGGGAGGTGGTGTTCACCAAGAACTCCTCGGAGGCGCTGAACCTCGTCGCCTACGCGATGAGCAACGCCGGGGCCGCCGGCGCCGAGGCGGAGCGGTTCCGGGTCGGCCCGGGTGATGAGATCGTCGTCACCGAGATGGAGCATCACTCCAACCTCGTGCCGTGGCAGATGCTGGCCCGGCGCACCGGGGCGACGCTGCGCTGGATCGGGCTGACCGACGACGGCCGGCTTGACCTGAGCAACCTCGATTCGATTATCACCGAGCGGGCGAAGGTCGTCGCCTTCGTCCACCAGTCGAACATTCTCGGCACGATCAACCCGGTCGCGCAGGTGGTGGCGCGGGCCCGCGAGGTCGGCGCGCTGACCGTGCTGGACGGCTCCCAGTCGGTGCCGCACAACCCGGTCGACGTCACCGATCTCGGGGTGGACTTCCTGGCCTTCACCGGGCACAAGATGTGCGCGCCCACCGGGGTCGGGGTGCTCTGGGGGCGCTACGAGCTGCTCGAGGTCATGCCGCCCTTCCTCGGCGGCGGCGAGATGATCGAGCTTGTCACCATGGAGGGCTCGACCTACGCGGCGCCGCCGCACCGGTTCGAGGCCGGCACCCCGATGATCGCCCAGGTGGTCGGGCTCGGCGCGGCTGTCGACTACCTGACCGCGCTCGGCATGCCGGCCGTCGCCGAGCACGAGCACGCGGTGACGGCCTACGCGCTGGACGCCTTCGCCGAGGTGCCGGGGTTGCGGATCATCGGTCCGCCGACGGCGGACGCCCGCGGCGGGGCGATCTCCTTCGTGCTGCACGAGGACGACGGCCGGCCGATCCATCCCCACGACGTCGGACAGATCCTCGACGAGCGCGGCATCGCCGTGCGGGTCGGGCACCACTGCGCCCGGCCGGTCTGCCTGCGGTTCGGGGTACCTGCGACGACCCGCGCGTCGTTCCACCTTTACACGACGACCGGTGAGGTCGACGCCCTGGTGGAAGGACTGCACGGGGTCCGGAGGTTCTTTCTGAGGTGAAACTCGACTCCATGTACCAGGAGATCATCCTGGACCACTACCGCAACCCGCTCCACCGGGGGCTGCGGGATCCCTTCGACGCCGAGGTGCACCACGTCAACCCGACCTGCGGCGACGAGGTGACCCTGCGGGTGAAGGTCTCGGACGGGGTCGTCGAGGACGTCTCCTACGAGAGCGAGGGCTGTTCGATCAGTCAGGCGTCGGCGAGCGTCATGAGTGATCTCGTGATCGGCAAGCCGGTCGACGCGGCGCTGAAGCTCGAACGCGAGTTCTTGGCGCTGATGCAGTCGCGGGGCACCGTCGAGGGTGACGAGGACGTGCTGGAGGACGCCGTGGCGTTCGCCGGCGTCTCCAAGTACCCCGCCCGGGTGAAATGTGCCCTGCTGTCCTGGATGGCCTGGAAGGACGCGACCGCCAAGGCGATGGATCCGAGCGTCGCCGGTGCCGGTGCCGCCGCATCCACCTCTGTCGCGTTCCCCCGCGTCGCCCCCCTCGACGTACCCGAGCAGGAGAAGCCATGAGCGAGACGGTGACCGAGACGCGCTCGACCGAGACGGGAGAAACCGCCGAGGCGGCGGACCAGCCCGCCGGGGTCCCGAAGCCGCTGCTGGACCCGGACCCGACGGGACCGGGCGCCCCGCCGGAGCTCGCCAGCTTCGAGGACATCGAGGAGGCGATGCGCGACGTCGTCGACCCCGAGCTCGGCATCAACGTCGTCGACCTCGGCCTCGTCTACGGCATCCACGTCGCCGACGACAACACCGTCACCCTCGACATGACGCTGACCTCGGCGGCCTGCCCGCTCACCGACGTCATCGAGGACCAGACCCGCTCCGCCCTGGTCGATGGCCCGGACGGGCTGGCCGCGGATGTGACCATCAACTGGGTCTGGATGCCGCCGTGGGGACCGGACAAGATCACCGACGACGGTCGCGAGCAGCTGCGCGCGCTCGGCTTCAACGTCTGACGGCCGCCGGCTGCCGGGCCGCCCGCCCTCGGGCTGCCGTCCGCCCTCGGCCCACCGGATGAACAACCGGTGGGGTTCACGCAACATACGGCTGGCTACCCAGCAACCACCGCTCACTCCGCCCGTGTCCGCCCGCCAGGCTTGTAGGGTCGGAACCAGGCGATCGGCGTCGTCATCGGCCCATTTCGGCGGGGCTTTCCGCATCGTGACGTGGTGTCCGGCCCCGCCGGTCGTTCGGAGATCGAGCCGGAAGACGGGAGCCTGTCTGTGCCGAGCCCGCGGGTCCTCGGTCTGGTGCTGGCCGGGGGTGCCGGACGGCGGCTGGCGCCGCTGACCGCGGACCGGGCGAAGCCCGCCGTCCCCTTCGGTGGGCTGTACCGCCTGATTGACTTCGTGCTGTCCAACCTGGTGAACGCGGGCTACCTGCGCATCGCGGTCCTGACCCAGTACAAGAGCCACAGCCTCGACCGGCACATCACGACGACGTGGCGGATGAGCAACCTGCTCGGCAACTACGTCACGCCGGTGCCGGCGCAGCAGCGGCTGGGGCCGCGATGGTTCGCCGGCAGCGCCGACGCCATCCACCAGTCGCTGAACCTCGTCTACGACGACGCCCCGGACATCGTCGTGGTCTTCGGCGCGGACCACGTGTACCGGATGGACCCGCGGCAGATGGTCGCCCAGCATCTCGACAGCGGAGCCGGCGTCACCGTCGCCGGGCTGCGGGTACCGAGATCCGAGGGCCGGGCGTTCGGGGTTATCCAGACGGCGCCCGACGGCCGCACGATCGAGGCGTTCCTGGAGAAGCCCGCCGATCCGCCGGGTCTGCCGGGCAGCCCCGAGGAGACGTTCGCCTCGATGGGCAACTACGTCTTCTCGACGGACGTGCTGATCGACGCCCTGCGCAAGGACGCCGCCGACGAGGACAGCGTCCACGACATGGGCGGGAACATCATCCCGATGCTCGTGGCCCAGCGGGCGGCGGCGGTGTACGACTTCGCCGGCAACGTCGTCCCGGGCACGACGCTGCGTGACCGCGGCTACTGGCGCGACGTCGGCACCGTCGACTCGTACTTCGAGGCGCAGATGGATCTGTGCGCGCTCGACCCGGTGTTCAACCTCTACAACCGGGAGTGGCCGATCCTCACCAGCATCCCCTCGCTGCCACCGGCGAAGTTTGTGCACGATGGCCTGCAGCGCACCGGCACGGCCATGAACAGCATCGTCAGCAACGGAGTCATCATCTCCGGGGGCACGGTGCGCTCGTCGGTGCTGTCCCCGGGAGTGCGGGTGAACTCCTGGGCCGAGGTCGACCACACGGTGCTCCTGGACAACGTGGTCGTCGGCCGGGGGGCCGTCGTCCGCGATGCCATCCTGGACAAGAACGTGCACGTGCCGGCGGGCGCCCAGGTCGGGGTGGACAAGGACCGGGATCGCGCCCGCGGCTACACCGTGAGCGAGCAGGGCGTCACCGTCGTCGGCAAGGGCATCACGATCGCCGACTGAACCGGCCGCCATCCCCCTATCCGCCCGCACCCGTCCCGTCACGGCACCGTTGGGAGAGACCGCACATGCGCGTCGCCATGCTCACCCGGGAGTACCCCCCGGACGTCTACGGCGGGGCGGGTGTGCACGTCGAGTACCTGAGCCGGGAGCTCGCCCGGCTGGTCGACCTCACCGTCCACCGCGAGGGGCCGGCGCCGGGCGGCGGGGCGCCGGGCGGTGGGCCCGCGGGTGCGGTGCCGTCGACCGGTGCCGTCGACCGGTGCCGTCGACCGGCCGGTGGTCGAGAGGGCGGGTGCCCCGGGCGTCGCCGCGGTCGCGGCGCACCGGAGCTGGGCCGCGCTCGCCGACGCGAACGACGCGCTGCGGACCGTGTCGATGGACCTGTCTATGGCCGCCACGGCGGCCGGCGCGGACGTGATCCACTCGCACACCTGGTACGCGAATCTCGGTGGCCATCTCGCCGCGCTGCTCGGCGGCGTCCCGCACGTGATGACCTCGCACTCGCTGGAGCCCCGGCGTCCCTGGAAGGCCGAGCAGCTGGGCGGGGGCTACCGGGTGTCGTCCTGGTGCGAGCGGGTCGCGATCGAGTCGGCGGCCGCCGTGGTCGCGGTCAGCGCGGGCATGCGCGCGGACATCCTCGATGCCTACCCGGCGGTCGATCCGGCCCGCGTGCACGTCATCCGCAATGGCATCGACACCGACGAGTACCGTCCGGACACCGCGACCGACGTGCTGGAACGCCACGGGGTGGACCCGGATCGGCCGACGGTGATCTTCGTGGGGCGGAGCACCCGGCAGAAGGGGCTGCCGGTGCTGCTGCGGGCGGCGGCGGCGATCGACCCCCAGGCGCAGCTCGTGCTCTGTGCCGGGGCCCCGGACACCCCTGCGCTGTTCACGGAGATCACCGACCTGGTCGAGGGCCTGCGCGCCGGCCGCGACGGCGTGGTCTGGCTGCCCGGGATGCTGACGAAGCCGGAGGTGATCCAGCTGCTCAGCCATGCCACCGTGTTCGTCTGCCCGTCGGTCTACGAGCCGCTCGGCATCGTCAACCTGGAGGCGATGGCGTGCGGCACCGCGGTCGTCGCCTCCCGGGTTGGTGGCATTCCCGAGGTCGTCGACGACGGCGTCACCGGTCTGCTGGTGCCGCCCGACGACCCCGGCGCGCTGGCCGGGGCCGTCAACGAGGTGCTCGCGGACCCGGTCCGGGCGGCCGCGATGGGCCACGCGGGCCGGGACCGGGCCGTCACCGAGTTCGGCTGGGCTGCGATCGCCGAGCGCACCGCGCGGCTGTACGCGTCGCTGACTGGCGGCTGACGGCTCAGCTCGGCTGGGGCTGTCAGCTCGTCCAGGCCGTTTCGGAGACCGGGGAGCGACCGAGCAGCGGACGCCACCAGGCTTCGTTCTCCTTGTACCAGGCGATGGTCGACCGCATGCCCTCGGCGAAGTCGATCAACGGCGCCCAGTCCAGCTCGGTCCGCAGCTTGGTGGAGTCCAGCAGGTAGCGGCGGTCGTGCGAGGGACGGTCGGGCACGATCGTCTTCAACGACGCGGGCAGACCGAGCTCGGCGAGCACCGTGTCGGCGATCGTCTCGATGTCCGCTTCGACGCCGGATCCGACGTGGTAGGTCTCGCCGAGCCGCCCGCGGTCCAGAACCGCGTCGATCGCCCGGCAGTGGTCCATCACGTGCAGCCACTCGCGCCGGTTCGTGGTAGAGGCGTACATCGGGAGCGACTCGCCCTGCAGCGCCCGGGTCACGAACAGGGGGATGACCTTCTCCGGAAACTGGTAGGGACCGTAGTTGTTCGAGCAGTTGGTGATCGTCACGGGGAGGTTGTAGGTAAAGCCATAGGCGCGTACGGCGTGGTCCCCGCCGGCCTTCGCCGCGTTGTAGGGCGTGCGGGGGAGGTAGGGGGAGTCCTCGGTGAAGGCGCCGGGGTCGTTGAGGTCCATGTCGCCGTAGACCTCGCAGGTGGAGATCTGGTGGAAGCGGGCCACCCCGACCGTGCGGGCCGCCTCGAGCAGGGCCTGGGTACCCATCACGTTCGTCGAGAAGAACTCGCCGGGGCGAATGATCGCCAGACTGTTGTGCGACTCGGCGGCGAAGTTCACCACCACGTCCACGGAGTGCTCCCGCAGCACCGACTCGACGAGCTCCTGGTCACGGATGTCGCCGTGGACGAACGTGACGCGGTCCGCGACGTCGGCGAGGTTCTCCCGGCAGCCGGCGTAGGTCAGGGCGTCGAGCGCCACGACCGCGTCCCCCGGATGCCGCGTCCGCCAGTAGCGGACGAAGTTCGATCCGATGAACCCGGCGGCTCCGGTCACGAGGAGCGTCGACATGGTGTGCCTTTCGATCGGTGCGCAGGCGCGGCGACGCCTGCGGCTGGGCGGTGGACGGACGTCGTCCATGTTCTCGTGGCGGGCGGGCACCGGCCTGGCCCGCGCGCGGCCACCCGGACGACGGCGGGTGACCGTGGGCGCACGGGCACCCTACGCTCTGGCGCGTGGCGGGCCTGCCCGAGGGCTAGCCGGCGGCCACAGCGGCCTATGCCCCCCGTACTCTTGAGGTCATGAGCATCGTCGTATCGTGATCGTCGCGTGCCCGACCGTGCCGTCCTTGGTGGGCACGGTGCGCGACCTGCCCTGTGCCCGACCTACCCCGTGCCCGACCTCGGTCGTCCCGGTTCGCAGTGCTCTGGTGGGGTCCCCGCCGTTGTCCGTGTCAACCCGACGTCGCCGGTGTAACGCTCTGACGCTCGCCCGGCGTTGTCTGGAAGCCCGAAAGAGGCCCTACCTCGATGATCATTGTGTCCGAGCTCGAACTGCGTGCCGGAGCCCGCACTCTGATCGAGCCCGTATCCTTCCGGGTGCAGCCGAACGACCGGATCGGTCTCGTCGGGCGCAACGGGGCCGGCAAGACGACGTTGCTGAAGGTGCTTGCCCGGGAGGGGCTGCCGTTCGCCGGCACCGTCGACCTCCGGGGTGAGATGGGTTACCTCCCCCAGGACCCGCGTACCGGCGATCTGGCCGACACTGCCCGTGATCGTGTGCTGTCGGCACGTGGTCTCGACGTTCTCCTGCGCGAAATGGAGAAGCTGCAGCTGGAGATGGCCGAGCTGGTCGACACCACGGCGCGGGACGCGGCGATCCGCCGCTACGGCAGCCTGGAGGAGCGATTCGGGACGCTCGGCGGTTATGCCGCCGAGGCGGAGGCTGCCCGGATCTGCTCGTCGCTGGGCCTGGCTGACCGGGTGCTCGTCCAGCCCATCGGCACCCTGTCCGGTGGGCAGCGGCGGCGGGTCGAACTCGCTCGCATCCTGTTCGCCGGGTCCGGCAACGCCGACGCGACCCTGCTGCTCGACGAGCCGACGAACCACCTCGACGCCGACTCGATCGGGTGGCTGCGGGACTTCCTGCGCGCTCACACGGGTGGCCTGATCGTGGTGAGCCACGACGTCGACCTGCTCGACAAGTGCGTGAACAAGGTCTTCCACCTCGACGCCAACCGGGCCACCCTCGACGTCTACAACGTGAACTGGAAGACCTATCTCAACCAGCGCGAGCTGGACGAGCGCCGCCGTCGCCGGGAACGCGCCAATGCCGAGAAGAAGATCGACTCGCTGAAGGCGCAGGCCGACAAGATGCGCGCCAAGGCGACCAAGGCGCGGGCCGCCCATCAGATGGACCGGCGGGCCGAGCGGCTCGCGGCCGGGCTCGCCGAGGCGCGCGTCGCCGACCGGGTAGCCAAGCTGCGCTTCCCGGACCCGGCTCCGTGCGGCCGCACGCCGCTGACCGCCACCGGACTGTCGAAGTCCTACGGCTCGCTGGAGGTGTTCACCGGCGTGGACCTCGCGATCGACCGCGGCTCGCGGGTCGTGGTCCTCGGGCTGAACGGTGCCGGCAAGACCACGCTGCTGCGCATCCTGGCGGGCCAGGAGGCGCCCGACGTCGGTCAGGTGCATCCCGGTCACGGTCTGCGTCTCGGGTACTACGCGCAGGAACACGAGACGCTGGACACTAGCCGCTCGGTGCTGGACAACATGCGGGCCGCCGCGCCGGGGGCGTCGGACGTGGAGCTGCGTCGCATCCTGGGCGCGTTCCTGTTCAGCGGAGGCAGCGTGGAGCAGCGTGCCGAGACCCTGTCCGGCGGCGAGAAGACCCGCCTCGCGCTCGCCGGACTGGTCTGCAGCTCCGCCAACGTCCTCCTGCTCGACGAGCCGACGAACAACCTCGACCCCGCCTCGCGCGACGAGGTGCTTGCCGCGCTCGCCACGTACCGGGGCTCGGTCGTCCTGGTCACCCACGACCCGGGGGCCGTCGAGGCACTCGACCCGCAGAAGGTCCTGATGCTGCCGGACGGGGTCGAGGACAACTGGTCACCCGATCTGGCCGAGCTCATCACCCTGGCTTGAGCAGGAACCCTGCCCCGGGAACGGAATGGAGAACCTTTGTGAGTACGCAGGGCGGCACCAAGGCGGTCATGGCGGCACTGATCGCCAATCTGGGTATCGCGGTGGCGAAGTTCGTCGCGTTCCTGTTCACCCAGTCGTCGTCGATGCTGGCCGAGTCCATCCACTCGGTGGCCGACTCCGGCAACCAGGGCCTGCTCCTGCTCGGCCAGAAATGTTCCGTCCAGCCGCCGGACGAGGAGCATCCCTTCGGGTACGGGCGGGCGCGTTACATCGCCGGCTTCCTGGTCGGGATCGTGTTGTTCAGCGTCGGTGGGCTGTTCTCAGTGTATGAGGGCGTCGAGAAGCTGCGCCATCCGCATGAGCTGGAGAGCGGGCTGGTCGCGGTCGTCGTCCTGCTGACCGCGGTGCTGCTGGAGTCGTACTCCTTCGCGACCGCCATCCGCGAGTCGAAGAAGACGAAGGGCGACCAGTCCTGGTGGCGGTTTATCCGGGAGGCGCGGACCCCGGAACTGCCCATCGTCCTGCTGGAGGACCTGGCAGCCGAGCTGGGGCTGATCTTCGCGTTGCTCGGGGTCGGGCTGACCCTGGCACTCGACGACCCGATCTGGGACGGCGCGGGAACGCTGGCCATCGGCGTGCTCCTGCTGATCGTGGCCGTCCTCGTGGCGACCGAGGCGTACGGCATGCTGGTGGGCGAGGCCGCCGCCCCGGGAATGGTCGCCACCATCCGCGGCACGCTCGCCGCCGCCCCGGGCGTCGCCACGGTCATCCACCTGCGCACACTGCACCTCGGGCCGGACGAGCTGCTCGTCGCCGCCAAGATCGGTATCGGGGCGGAACTGGCGATGCCCGAGGTGGCCGCCACCATCAACGGCGCGGAGGCGGCGCTGCGGGCCGCGGTGGCGGTTCCGCTGCGCATCTTCCTCGAGCCCGACATCCTCCGCGACGAGCCGGGTCGACGACGGGATCCGTCAGCCGGTGCCGTCGGCGAGGCAGAGCCGCAGCGCGAGCGCGCTCAGAACGCCGAGGGACATCAGTACCACCGGCAGGTTTCCCGCTCGTAGCTTGTCTCCGGGCAGCTCCGGTCGGGGATGAGGCGCCACCGCGGCCACCAGTAACCAGGGGAACACTGGCAGCCAGGACTCTTCGACGTCGCCATCGGCCAGCCCGAGGACCGTCGCGAACAGCATCGTCGCGCCGGCCCCCACCAGCAGCGGCCAGCCCGGGGTCAGCCGCAGGCGGCGCGCCGCCCGGATGAGAACCGGCCCGCAGACGAGGACGACCACGGTCAGGTCCACGACGATCCAGGCCAGCGTGCCGGCGAGCCCCGGCCGTGGCGCGCTCGCCAGGGCCAGCCCGTCGGGCCAGGAGAAACCCCACGCGTAGAAGAGCCACAGCGGCAGGAGCGCACCCAGACCGGTCATGACATTGAGGATCGGGCGACGGCGGACGAAGTAGGCCGCGGCGACCGCCACGCCAAGCCATACCGGGGCGTAGCCGAACAGCCCCGCGAGGCCGAGCAGCAGCCCGCTTGCCAGCGCCCACCACATCGAGCGCCGACCCGGTTCGCATCCGACCACCCCCACCGCGACGGCCAGGGCGGCCAGGGTAGCCGTGACGGCGTCCGGGGACGCCGCCGTCCATCCGCTCCACGGGGCCAGGACGAGGACGGGGACCAGGCGCCGGGCGGCCGTCTCATGGCACAACGAGCGCACCGCGATCGAGACGGCGGGGACGACCAGCGCGCCCAGGGCGGTGAACAGTATCCCGATCGCGACCGCACCGTGCATCCCCACCCTGGTGAGCACCCAGACGGTCAGGACGGGGCCCGGAGGATGGGTCGGCAGGACGGCCGTGGTCCCCGCCGCGGCGTGCGCGGTGGTCGCGGTGTAGGTGGCGAGGAAGCCGAGCGGATCGTCACCGACGGCCTTCGCCGCCGCCAGGAGATCCGCCGGGATGCGAAGATCCGCCGTGATCTCCCCGGGTGCGACCAGCGCGAGCGTGCCGCTCCACGCCAGCGATCCGACGTAGCCCAGGACGAGCAGGGCGGTCCAGGGCAGCCTGTTCACCGGGCCGGTCGCCGTGGCCGGGGTGGCCGGGGTGTTCGGGGT